>JAUVPN010000069.1 GCA_030598645.1 Hyphomicrobium sp.
GCCGTGACGAGGTCGCCGGTATTCTCAAGAGACTGAGAGTCCGCGACCCGACAGGTCAGGTCAGTGGCGTCACCGTGCCGTGCATGTATCCATTGCACGACAAATTTCGGGGTTTGCATTTTGAACCTGAGGATTTTCATACGGTTAGGCGGTTGTTTGAATTACTGCGCGGAGCGGAGGTAAGGATTGCAGGAGCGAGTACTGTTTCAGGAAGGATTGTGGCAGTCGATATGGTCCCCTCCGGCACGCCCATTCCAAGTCCAAGTTTACTCGATAGCCACGGTGACATCGCCACGGATGTTACTTTGCGTGTCATGACCGACGCTGGCCTCACTCAGGTATCGCTGGCCGACGTGACCTCGATAGAATTTGCCGATCCAAAACTGAAATCGGCTTTGGACGCAGGTCTTGCCTCGTTCGCAAGGTTTGGCCTTGACGATGCGCGAGACCTCAACGTCTCGCTCAAAGGTGGCGACAAGAGAACGGTCGATCTCAGTTACGTCACTGCGTCGCCAATCTGGGAGATTACATATCGGCTATTGCTTGAGGGCGACACTGCGCTGTTACAAGGGTGGGCCATTGTCGAGAATCGGAGCGGAAAAAACTGGGTTGACATCGATCTGGTGCTGACCTCTGGCAGCCCGGCAGTGATCCCCGAAACTAACTTTCAGAGCGACGATCTGCCGGATGACAATTCGGTACCGACCACGGGCAAGAGCGATCGCGAGGTTGATGGCGGAGCGACTTGCATCCTCACGCAAAGCGAAGTCGATGCGCTTCTATCGTCAGTCGAGGCTTTAGAGCCCGAGTTCACCGATCTTGAGCAACTGGATTCGGTCTCAATTCAGTCGGTCCTGCGCAATCTCGAAAATGACAAACTGGTCGTGGCCCTTTCAGGTGCGCCCCACACACTATGTGATCGTTTCCTCGCCAATATGTCAGAACGTGCAGCCATGATGGTGCGCGAGGATATTCGGTCGGTTGGAAGGTTGCATCAGGTAGATATCGACGCCGCTCAGAATGAGGTTATGAAACTCGCCAGAGCCATGGCCGCGCGGGGGGAGATCGTGCTGCCAGACCCAGCACCGCGCCCAGAACCTCAACCTATCATTTTCGGTGACGTATCAGAACCTAAACCCCAGCGCTCAAATGCGAACGACGAGGAACCGGAGACCGCGATGCAGATTGCGATCCACTTCACCGAAGGCGTTCACGTGCCTGCAGGCAATTTGACCGCGCTTCCATTTATTGAGATGCAAATTCCAATACGTCGAACGGCGCTCTACCGGGCTAGTGACCGCGCGCGCCACCCCCTGACTGCGATTCAGGTTACCAATAGCTCATCAACAAACCTTCCGCGTGCCGTCGTCTCACTATATGAGAGCGACAGGGAACTCGGAACTGCGACTTTTTCGGGCGAGGCTGTAATCCCCGATATTAAGGCCGGTGGGAACGGGCTTGTCGGTTTCGGCTACGACCAGAAGATTGCGGTCGAGCGTGAGTGCCGCCGTGACCACTACCGGCGCCCGGCTGAAATTATCAGCGGCAAGCTGCGCGACGTGGTCGCAGAACGTGAGACCGTTTGCTACCATCTACACAGTTCCGCGTTGGAGCCGCGTACCGTTGTAATAGAACATCCACACCGTGCGGGTTGGACGATCAACGATCCGCACTCCACAGAACTCAACGGCGATCACTATAGGCTCGAAATTGAACTCGCCGCGGGTGAATTCCGCGACGCCGTCGTCGCGCTAGAGACCTCCCACACGACAGAGATCGATATTGCGTCACTGAGCGAGAGTGAGTTGTCTGGCTACGCTTGTGCTGATGAATTGACCCAGCCGCAGCACACCTATTTCGCAGAGTTAACCAACCTGATGAAGGAAAAACGCGAGCTCGAGGAGCGCGCTAGCCAATTGCGTTACGAGCGCGAGGACATTCATGCGGAATTGGAGATGATCCGCGAGCATATGGGCTTCAGTCCATCTTGGCGGACGCGGCGGCGTTATGGCGGAAAGCTTGCCGCTCAAGAGGACAAGTTTGTCAAAGTCGGTGACGAGAGGCGGGTCATAGAGGGCCGCTTGCATGAAATCGAAAACGCCTTCACCACGCGTGTCGGCAGCTGGGTGTCCACAGAATGATCGCAATCCGGTCGGCCTAGCCGAACAGGTTCCCAAATCGACTCCTGGCGCGGCGAAGATCGCCCATGCCCACGCCAAGCAGACCGGCGATAATTTTCAGTTTCGCATTCTCCTTACCGTCCTTGTCGAGACGTGCGTCAGCAGCAACAAAGGCCCGATCGGGCTGGGTCGTCATTTCTCCAGTTTCGGTAATCGTATATCGTAGGGCGGGGGGGAAACATTCGTCTTCGCTCGATCCACAGACATAATACGCATTGGGTTCACCCGCGACGATCAGTGGGAAAATTCGGTCCATTTTGCCCAGGAGCTTGAATAACTTAATCTCCGCATTGACCCATTGCGAAGTTGCTGCATTCGGAGAACACAAGACGACGAGCGCATCCGAACCCTGCATGGCCTCTTTGATCCGCCCGTTGAGGTCTGCTGAAGCGGCCAGTTCTTCGCGATCACGAAAGATGGGGCGCAAATGCGCGCCCATTCCAGGTTTGCGGAGATTACGTGGTACACGGAAGCTATCGAGCTCATCAAAGATCCAATCCGCAAAGTCGGCATCTTGATGCGAATAGCTGAGAAATGCCCAATAATGCGCCTTGTCCGTCATGAGGGCTACCCACAATGCGCGAACCGGATTTCAAAGAAACAATCCAGCTCATCGTTACGAATACTGTGACGCGTGATCCGTTGCGACTTGCGTCAGAACAAGGCGAACAGTGTATAGTTCGCGTCAAAACGGCTGTGCATCGCCGCTAGACTGACGAAGTATACTGCTGCGTATGACTACCGGACGATAGTGGTACCCAGACGCACGAGGCTAGCGCGCCAAAGTGCGTGACACTACCGCATTCGGGAGCCGAACGTAACACGCAAGCCGCCCGTTTCAATTCACCATCACTAGTGAAGTTTACGGCAGATGCTCAGGCAAAGTGCTCTTTTTTTTCGCCCAGCCATCGTTAAGTTTTTGACGGGCCAAGGGAACGTATTCGACCCTCGCTCGCGACTCCCGAAAATCACGCACCTCGGTCGAACGATTCTCATTTAATGCATCAAGTGAGTATTTCCGAAAGTGGCCCTTAACGACGTATATGGTTGCCAGCCTATCCTTCCGGAGCTGAAGGAGCAGCGGACCTAACATTCCTTCATAGATGGCGATTTGGCGATGATTCCAGCCTTGCGTTTGTCCTTTAGGCGATAGCTGTCGCCCTGGATCTCAATGACGTGGCGGTGATCGGATCAATGGAGAGTCAGGAGAATGCGCATAAACTTGCCGCGGATGTGGAAGCAAGAACAGGTTCTGAGCTCGGAAACAGGAGCGTGAAGGTGAAGGAGAAAACGCTCGGCAATAAGCGCTATTTTCGGGTGATCATCGAACCGTCATCGAGTCGCGCCCAAGCAGAGTATGTTTGCAGCCAGTTACGCAACATAGGCTTTACAGATTGCTTCCTCGCCACCCACCAGTAAGGCACTGCGTTTATACCGCCTGGTGAACCTCGCTGTCGGATCATTAATTAGCTCCCGCACATTTTGCCATTTGTCACGCGGCTGAGGCTGCCACTTGCTGTTGTCATATGACGCCGCGCGCCTTGATTGGCACACGATGTTCATCCGACAAACTCCGAGAACTATTTGGAGGACTTTGCGGAGTTGTGTACGCTCTTGTCATCGTAGCGTGTGCGAGGCCTGACCATGCCAGCAAGCCTAGAGGAGCACCTCTTTGCGCCGGGACCCAAACGGGTTCTGTCGCTTGACGGCGGCGGTGTTAGGGGGATCGTCAGTATCGCGTTTCTTAGAGAGATCGAAAAGGTCCTCAAGGAGCGTTTCGGCCGCGCTGACTTTCGGCTCTGCGACTACTTCGATCTTGTCGGTGGGACATCGGTTGGGTCGCTTCTCGCCGCACTCATTACGCTCGGCTATCCGGTCTCCGAAATAGAGAAAATGTTTCGAGAATGGGGTCCGGAAATCTTCCGTCGACCTTGGATAGGCGTGCCCGGCTTCCGGCCGCGCTTTTCTTCTCATGGTCTCAAAAAGCGCGTGCAGCAGGTGCTAAAAGACTGCACGCTGGAGAGCCAAGAATTCAAAACGGGCCTCGCGATCATCGCAAAACGTGTCGATACAGGAAGCCCTTGGGTTCTGACAAACAATCCGCGTGCCAAGTATTGGAACGACCCTGAGGATAGAAGTTACATTGGAAATCGCCACTATCGAGTCTCCGACCTTGTGATTGCGAGCGCGGCCGCCCCAACTTTTTTTGCGCCCAAAAGAATTCGAATCTTGTCGAAGGAGCTGGCCAGAACCTTGCCTAAGGAACTGCGCCGCCACCAAGAGACAGGTTTGTTCGTCGATGGTGCTGTTTCACCATTCAACGACCCATCGCTTCAGCTGCTGATGCTGGCCGGATTAAAGGGCCACGGCTTCAATTGGAAGCTCGGTAGCAACCGTCTTCATATGGTTTCCGTTGGTGCGGGGAGCTACCGCATGCCTCTGGTGGCAGGTTTTCTTGATCGAAGATTTCCGCACATTTTTGCGGTAAAGGCCTTGTTTGGACTCATAGGTGACGCTCAGAACCTGTCTCTCACGCTGATGCAATGGTATTCGGCGCCGAGTCGGCCATGGAAAATTAATAGCGAAATCGGTGCAATGGAGGGCGAATTATTAAGTCCCTCCGAAGAGGATGGTGAGCCTCGGCCGCTACTCTCATACGTTCGCTATGACGTCCTTTTAGAAGAGGGGTGGCTTGAAGAAAACCTCGGGCGGACCACGACCGCGGAAGAACTGGAAAAACTGAAACAGCTCGATCGGCCTGAAATGATCAACGAGCTAAATGATATTGGCACCTTAGCGGCCGCGAAGCAGGTCAGAGAAGAAGACTTTCCGGCGTGTTTCGGTCCGTCGTCGACTGTCAGTTCGTTGATGTCAATCAATCCGAGCCGCTCCGTACATGCGGCCGAAAAGAAGTGAAGACTACGAGATCTGGAAAGCGCGTTAGGGCGCTGCACGTTGGCGTCACGGGGCATCGACCGAACCGGATGCCAGAGCGGCAATTGCGGCGCATCAAGCGCGGTCTTGCGCAGGCGATGGCCAAGATTGCGGCGGAGAATCTAGGCCGACCGCTAGTGCTTGTGACAGGTCTTGCTGAAGGTGCGGACCGGCTCGCAGCATTTGTTGCCCTTGGACGAGGGTGGTCTTTGCACGTCATCCTCGCCTTCCACCAATCAAGATTTGAGAAGGACTTTCCAGATCCCTATGCGATCGGAGAGTTCCGTGCGTTGCTAGACGCTTCGGTTAAATTGGAAGAGCCCAACAAGCGTTGGCATATTCGCAAGGCGCCAGAGAAGGGATACGAAGCGGTTGGCAAGCGACTTCTCAAGCTATCTGATGTACTTATCGCTGTCTGGGATGGCAAAGCATCTCGCGGAAAGGGGGGTACGGTAGAGGTCATCGAAGAGGCGCAAGGAAAGAATATTCCCGTTTACTGGCTACATGCGACTAAGGCGCAACGTCTTCGCTTGCTACAAGATAAGGCGGCGAGGAGTAAAGCTCGATCCGTTGTTTCAACCCGTAAGAAAACTTCTACCCAAGCCTGAGTGTGAATAGGTGTTCGCTAGATTGGTTTTATCATGCTGTGCGGAGACACGGTCATGTCGAATATCACCGAGCGCGCTGTGGCTGCTATCGGCCGTGACAACAAAGGTGCGGACTGGCAGCTCAGGCCGAAAGAGCACACCGAGGGCCTACCGCCGGAGGCCGACGCCCTAAAGCGAGTTCTCGAAAGCGAAGAGTTGAAACGGCTCATTACCCAATTCCATGAAGCAGATGCCGCTGCCAAAAAAGCGCAGACAAACTACAAGTGGATCGGCAACTGGGGACTTGGGGCGGCAACCATTGCGACAATTGTTGGAGCAGTATTCCTCTTCCCAGCCGAGTCGTGGTTGAAGGACCCCGTGCGTACCATAGTCTCCGTTGTGCAGGTTAGTTTCTTGGTCATAGCGTTCTGCGCGGCGCGTTGGTTAGCCATGAAGAGGCCCTTCAATGCTTGGATGCAAAAGCGCGCTCAGGCTGAAATCGCGCGCGTTGACCTTTTTAATCGAATTGTGCATGCCGACGAGGTCGTCCAGGGGGACGATATACCGCTACTCCCGCTAAAGCTTGAGTACTTCCGCCGCTACCAGTTGGACGTTCAGCAACGTTATTATCAGGTACGTGGTAAGCAGCACGAGGATAGGTCGTGGCGCAACAATGGATGGCTTAGATTAAGCAGCTGGATAACGGGCTTTGTCGTGGTTCTCGGCATTTTTGTCGTGCTAGAGGTCTTAGAAGCATTGGGGCTGATCTCGCCAGAGTGGCTTGTTTCCGTACCCGAGTTATTGAGGGCGCCGCAGATCAATCGTGTCATGCTGGCCTGGGGCGTTATTGCCTCAGCGTTTTACGGTCTCGGCATCTCTCTCAGCCTGATGGATCTTGATGAGCGCAATGCCTCGCGCTACCAGACCACAGCGAAAAACTTGGAGTTTCTGACCAACACAAATCTGGCTGAAGCGCGCGTGGCGGCGGCGGTAAACGACGCTCAGACTGTATATGATTTCGTTGCTGAGATTCAGGCTCTCATTTCCTCGGAGCACCAAGAGTGGATCCTATTGAGCGCACGTGAGCACGCATTGGACCCGAATAAGCTTCGACACGCGAAACCGAACTGAATACCTGGGGAGCATCGGTTAAATTGTCTCTCATATTCGTCAGCTATGCGAGGGCCAACAAGGCAAGGGTAGAGCCCCTTGTGTTAGCGCTTGAACGGTGTGGCTGGTCAGTATTCTGGGATGGCGATATCCAACCTGCCGAGAACTGGCATCAAAGCATCGCAACCAAGCTCGAAGCGGCGTCCTGCACCATCACACTATGGACGACGAATTCCGTACGCAGTTACTGGGTAATCGAAGAAGCGATGTATGCGCATAGGCGGGGTGTGCTTCTACCAGTGCTGCTTGACGACATTAGTCCGCCACCAGGTTTTCTTTCGCTCCAATGTGCAGATCTCATCGGGTGGAACGGAGACGATACAAGTCCGGCATTCAAGCAGCTCGAGGCCGCGATTGCAAAGCTCGCAGGTGCCCCCGTGAGGTTGACTGCGGACGAGGAGCCGACGCCAACCCAAACACCAATTCAAACGCGTACACCTGCCGATTCCCGTAGTAAGACTGAACCCGCGCCGGGGCGTCCCCACATCTATGAAGGCGAAAGCCTGCCTTGGCTCAATTGGACCGTGTTGTTCGTTGCCCTCTCCTATCCGTTATTCGGCGACGCACTTATCCGGCTCCTTTCCAATCTATTCGAAGACATTGTAACGGTTTTGCCATTGCAGGCTGCGGTACCAGTCGTTTTGACCGGACTGACGTTGTTGAATTTCCAACCCATCATATGGAGCGCAAAGCGGTATAATTCAAAAGAGGTTTCAGCAATGTTTGTGCTGTCAAGTTTGGCACTCTACTATCTGATGGGGCTAGTTTGTTTGAGCAATGAGATCCGGATCAGCGATTTGCAGCCGGTGGAGTCAGGCCAGTTTGTCGCTAGTCTATTGTTAATTGTGCTGGCAGTTGCGGTCTGGCTTGCACGTTCCTATCAAAAAAGCTGGCTTGAGATCGGCTTTCTTTGGCTTGTGGCCTCGGTGGCTGTTGTTATTGCGTCTGTATTTGGCCTCATGCTGTATTACGAAGGTTCGTATGTTGGTTACGGCAGGCTTGATCCTCGCTCAACTGGACTCCTGGTGGGCTCAGTGCTCATAGCCTTTTCCACAACGGCTTTAGTGGTTGTGAAATTCCGTCATTTGTCAGCGGCGGAACTTGCATTCTACTGGTTTTTTGGGAGCCTGGGACTGATATCGACCCTACGGAGTGTGTCGATTGCCCAATACGGACGCCGCCAAGAACTCGAGACTTTATCCGGCACACTGTTTGGCCTTGCGCTTTCGCTTGCGATCGGCGTTTCGCTAATAAGTATCCGGTATTGGTCTTTGAGAAATAAAACACGATCCCGCCCTGCCTAGGGATCATTCGGGCTCTCACCCGATATCTGTTTTGGCACTTGGCCGACAGTTGTGGCGCCTCAGAGAATGTCAGGATCTAGGAGTGAAGCGGACATCCCTCTCGCATGCTCAAGCGTCTGCTTCCGACCCAAAGTGGACGGCCTGATCGAGCGGATCGACGTGCGCTCAGTTGCAGGGGGCCACGTCGTGGAGCTGATTGGCGATATCGTCAAGTTAGTGTCGCTGCCCACAGGCGGCGATGTTCCCGGGTCGTTCGAAAGTTCGGTAAAGGTGGTTGCGGGGGTAGGATTTGAACCTACGACCTTCAGGTTATGAGCCTGTTCTAAGTCGGATTTGGCTGGTCCTCGTTGGTTCTCATCGGACAACATAACTAATTGATCCTTATATATTTATTCATTTGATTTTGTCCGATGATATGTGGCAATATCCGGCTCAATCCGCTCGGTTTGCGTACCTCTAGCGTACCTCTAGCGTACCTCTAGCGTACCTCCAGCGCCCTAGCATTGAGAATGAACATTGCCGACCGTGACTTTCACCGAAGCCTTCTTAAAGGCGCTTAAGCCAACGCGCGGGCGCAAGGTCACCGAGTACCGTGACCATGACGTCAGCGGGCTTGAAATTCGTGTTTGGGAGAGCGGCGCCAAGTCATGGCGGTGCCACTACACGCGCCGAAGCGACGGCCGGCGCCGTGTTGTCGGGCTCGGTTCTTATCCTGGCATCCCGCTTAAGGAAGCCCGTCGCAAAGCGCGACGGTTGCAAAGCGAAGTTGAAGACCTGGAGAAGCGCGCCGACCCTGCCGCCAAGCGCGCCATGCGAAGAGCCGCGGTCACGTTCTCTGACCTCGCCAACAGTTGGATTGAATTACACGCAGGGCCAAACATAAGCCGACGCGCTCTTCGCGATGATCTCTCCATGCTTTCGCGACACATACTGCCAGAAATTGGGAGCATGAAGGCTTGTGAGATAACCAAGCGTGATGTGCTTCGGTTGCTGGCCGGCGTCACCTCCAAACCTGACGCGCGCATGAGGAAGAACGCTGAACCGCGGAAGATGACGCACCGGCCGAACCGCGTCTTCGAGCTAATTCGCGCGATTTTCCGATGGGGTGTTAGTCAGGATGAATTGCAGGTTGACCCCACTTACGGCTTGAAGCCGCCGATCAAGAAAGAGAAGCCACGCGAGCGTGAGTTGTCGGCCGATGAGATCAAGACGCTATGGGAGGCGCTCGACAAGGCCCCTGACACGCGCCGCACGACCAAAGCTGGCTCAACGTGTGAACCGGCCGACATTCCAATGACAAAACCTACGGCATTAGCGCTCAAGCTTTCACTCGTTACGGCGCAACGCATTGGTGAAGTCGCGGGCATGGCGGTCTCAGAACTGTCATTAAGCGACACGGCGCCCATATGGGTCATCCCCGGATCACGGACCAAGAACGGCGAACCCAACCGCGTTCCGCTCTCGGCCCTTGCCTTAGAGCTGATCGGCGAAGCCCGCGCACTTGCAGGGCAGAGCAAATGGGTCTTTCCGAGCCCGTCTGGCGATGGTCCGATTGATGCGCACGCGCCGACCCGAGCGCTGGGCCGGGCGCGTACTTCGATCGGCATTGAAGACTTCCGGGTCCACGATCTCAGGCGCACGGCAGCGACGCGCATGGCCGAGATGGGCATTCCTCCTTATACGATATCGCTTGTGCTCAACCATGTCAGCGCGCGACGCGGCACCGTGACAAACAGAGCCTACGTCCAATACTCTTATGACCGCGAAAAACGAGAGGCGCTGAATGCGTGGGCGCTTCGTCTGACCGAAATCATCTCCGGCCACTTTGATGCTAATGTGGTGCCGATTTCGCGC
>JAUVPN010000094.1 GCA_030598645.1 Hyphomicrobium sp.
AGCGCTGTCTATCCGTAATTACGATCGCTTGTCTTTCTCTCCGGGATCAGCAGCCGGTCGCGGTTTGTCGTTTTCACTGGACTTAGCAGTCTTGTCATCTTGCCCATCTGTCGCACCTTTCGGTGCTGTTGATCCAGGCAACTTCTCTTTTGCCGTGCGCGCAAAGCGATCACTCATGCCCGCAATGGGCCGGAAGGTGCGCTCCAAATTGCCTAGGAGATGGATCTCGACCCCATGCTTTCTCATGATGTACGCCTGTTGAGCCAGTGAAAGGATATTGCTCCAAGCCCAGTAGATGACGAGCCCGGCCGGGAACGAGGCCAACAGGAAGGTGAACAAGACGGGCATCCAATTAAAGATTTGCTGCTGAACGGGATCGGGCTGCTGCGGGTTGAGCTGCATTTGCAGCCACATAGTGATCCCCATGACAAGCGGCCACACGCCGATGTGCAGAAACTCTGGCACTGCAAACGGCAAAAGGCCGAACAGGTTGAACAGTGATGTCGGGTCCGGTGCCGAAAGATCTTTGATCCAGCCAAAGAACGGGGCATGGCGCATGTCGATCGTGACGTACAGCACTTTGTACAGCGCAAAGAACACTGGGATCTGCAATAGGATTGGCAAGCATCCCGAGATCGGGTTGACTTTTTCCTTCTTGTACAGGTTCATCAGCTCTTGCTGTTGACGCATCTTGTCGTCTTTGTAGCGCTCACGAAGCTGCTCCATCTGTGGCTGCAGTTTTTTCATCTTTGCCATGGAGGCGAATTGCTTGTTGGCGAGCGGGAAGAAGGCAAGCCGCACCAGAACGGTGAGTATCAGAATGGTGACGCCAAAGTTGTGCACGACCGAATTGATCGCCTCTAGCAAGTAGAACAAGGGCTTGGTGATGAAGTAGAACCAGCCCCAATCGATCATTAGATCGAAGTTCTTGATGTTGAGATCAGCCTGGTAGCGCTCAATAATGCTGACTTTTTTTGCCCCGGCATAAAGATGGGCTTCGACGCCGCGACTCTGCCCCGGCGCGATCGTGACGGGCTCGAGTAGGTAATCTGTCTGATACGTCGCCTTTCCTGTAGTCGACGTCGGTTCTTGACCAGAGAACTGAGCGCGGAAGAGCTCGGTCTGATTAGGAACGAGCGCTGAGGCCCAGTATTTATCGGTGAAGCCGAGCCAGCCTCCTGTCACACTCTTAAATGTTTGTGTTCCGTCTTCCTCGGCGGCATCGGTGTAATCAATTTCTTGCAGTCCCTCCTCGCCCATAACGCCTATTAGGCCCTCATGCAGGATGAAGAAGCCCTCGATTTTGGGCGTGCCATAGCGGTGAATGCGCGCGTAAGGTATTAGCGTGACTGTTTCGTCAGAAGTGTTCTTGACCGCGTCGGCGACTTTGAACATGTAGTCGTCGTCGACGAAGATGGTACGCTGGAAGACGAGGCCTTGCCCATTATCCCAAGTTAGCTTTACAGGGTTCGTCGGCGTTAACGGTGCATCGCTCTCCGGCTGCCAGACACTCTCACGATCGGGCAGCTTGTGGGGCGTTCCGCCTTGCTGAACCCATCCATAATCAGCGAAGTAGGGGGCGGGACTGTTAGCCGGTGAGAAAAGTACAACGTTGGGGCTGTTTGGGTCGATCGTTTCTCGATACTTCATTAGCACCAGGTCATCGATGCGCCCGCTCTTGAGGGCGATCGAGCCCCTAAGAGATGGCGTCTCGACAGCAAGTCTGGGTGACGCCGTAAGTGCTTGTGTGCGTGTTTCCACGCGAGCTGGCGGTGCAGCGGCGCCTGGCACGGCACCGCTTTCAGGCATCGCAACGGGCAAATCTGATTTAGTCTTTACGTCCGGGTTGGCCGCTCGGGTTTGCTCCTGCTTGGCGCGTTCCCGTGCTTGCTGTTCCTCCATCTTCGGCCCGGCGTAGAAAAGCTGCCAACCCAACAGGACCGACATCGACAGCGCTACCGCAATCAAGAGGTTTTTTTGTTGGTCAGGGTCTTGCGATTGCATCCGTGGCCTCGGCCTCTTCCGTTCTTGTGCCAGATCTCAGAGCCGCACCCCTCCATTGCTGAATAGGGCGATGATGGAACGTTGCACCTCAATGTGCTGAGCCTTACCCGCCAGGCCAATACCGCGCCTTGCGGGTTTCTCAAACCCGAAATTACCGTGATTTCTGACTACGGCGTCCGCGTCTCCCCCGTTGATGCACGCGTTGGAAAGCTTGTTCAAGGTCTGCCATGAGCTCTTGGTAGGCACATTCGGCCGCACCGGTCCTCGCTATCACCACGTAATCGTGGCCTGACCGCAGCCGCGTTGGATTGAGCGTGCTGACGGCGGCTCTCAGGCGCCGGCGAACGCGATTTCGCACCGCGGCATTGCCGATCTTCTTCGAGACCGTGAATCCAATACGAGGAGCCCCGTCATCGCCCTCGGTATCAGGCCGCAGAACCGTTTCCACGACAAGGAATGGCGTGGACCACCGCAGTCCACCTCTGACGCGGAGGAACTCGGTGCGCTTCTTGAGGGTATTGAGAGCCACTGCGCACAGTCCTCGCTATCGAGGGTTGCGCTCTAGCGCCAGCTTCGGCGCGCCGGTCAGGCCGAAAGTCGCTTACGACCTTTTGCACGCCGCCGCATGAGAACTCGGATTCCGCCCTTTGTCATCATCCGCTTACGGAAACCATGACGGCGCTTCCGGACGAGCCGGCTCGGTTGATATGTGCGCTTCACGTTACAATTCCCTAGCCCGGCGCGAATAAGACCTTGATGAGCACTGCAGTCGCCGTTGGCAATATGCCCGTAGTCAGAGATTGCGGGGCTTATACGGGGTGGCTTCGTGCAAGTCAACGAGTGGAACTCGCCCGGAATCACTCTTGCTCAGCCATTGGTTCAGCGAATGTTAAGTGAAGTCGCGGCGGTGAAGTTCGACGCAGCTTTTCGCTGACACGCAAATACGCGAAAAGCTGTTTTGCTGGCCGGCGTTGGTATCGGGTACGGTGAATGATGTCGCATGCGTATGTCCAACTGTTAATATAATGGGTCGCCGGCAAAATCGGCGGAGTAAAATCGATGACCAATGATCCGCCTGAACTGGGCAGTCTTCCACGCCAGAGCTCAATTCTGGACCATTTGCGCCGATGGGGCCCGCTAATCGCGCTCGTTCTACTCATGGTCCTGGTCTTTGCGATGGGATGGCACAAATACATCTCATTCGAGACGATCGGAACGAACTATCAGGTGCTCAAGGACTTCATAGACGCGAACTTTGCTGTCGCGATATTGATTTACATGCTCATTTATGTGGCGATGGTTGCGCTTTCTCTTCCAGGTGGACTTGTCTTGACAGTGACGGGAGGCCTCCTGTTTGGCTGGTTGGCTGGTGCTATTGGGACGGTTATCGGGGCTACCATTGGCGCGACGATCATCTTTCTAATTGCCAAGTCCTCGCTGGGGGAGGCGCTTGCTGATAAAGCTGGAGCTTGGCTCAGTAAGCTACGCGAGGGATTTAAGGAGAACGCGCTGAGCTATCTTTTGTTCTTGCGCTTGGTTCCTGCATTTCCATTTTGGCTCGTCAACCTAGCGCCTGCTTTGCTCGGTGTGCCGCTACGCACCTATGTTCTCGGTACGGCCATCGGAATCATTCCCGGCACCCTGGCGTTTTCTGTCGCCGGCAGCGGTTTAGGCAGCGTGATAGAGGCGCAGAACGAGATCCATGACGTTTGCCTTGCGAATAATCCTGCCGATCCCAAGACGGCGTGCCCCTATGAGATTGACACCAGCGCAATCGTCACAAAGGAACTGATTGTTGCCTTTGCCCTTCTCGGTATTGTCGCCCTAATCCCCGTGGCCCTAAAAAAGTGGAGCAAGCGCAATGTCAGCTAACCGCCCTGATGCCGCGGCTAATCCGGATGCGGACTCTGCGGTCCCCAGTGAGCAGATTTCAGCCGACATCTGCATTATCGGGGCGGGCTCTGGTGGTTTGTCTGTTGCAGCCGCCGCCGCTGCCTTCGGCCAAAGCGTAGTTCTCATCGAAAAACATAAGATGGGAGGCGATTGCCTCAACTATGGGTGCGTTCCGTCAAAAGCGCTCATCGCCGCGGGTAAGCGGGCGCAAGCGATGCGCACTGCCTCCAGGTTCGGGATCGCAGACGTTGATCCGGAAATCGATCCGGCCGCAGTCAACGATCACGTAAAGAGTGTAATCGCGGCAATCGAGCCTAATGACTCAGTCGAGCGCTTCACGGGCCTGGGTGTGCGTGTCATCCTGGCTGCTGGCCGTTTTGTCGACAAGTCGACGGTCGCCGCCGGCGAGTACCGCATAACGGCGCGCCGCTTTGTTGTTGCCACTGGGTCGTCGCCATTCGTACCGCCCATCCCCGGCCTCGACAGCGTGCCCTACTTCACCAACGAGACAATCTTCGACAATCGCGAGCGTCTCGATCATCTCATAGTGATCGGCGGCGGTCCCATTGGAATGGAGATGTCGCAGGCGCATCGCCGGCTCGGCTCAAACGTCACAGTTCTGGAGGGCTCCAAGGCGCTGGGTCGGGATGATCCAGAACTGTCCAAGGTCGTCCTAGAGCAAATCACAGCGGAAGGCATCGACTTACGTCAAGGTACGAAGGTGGAACGTGTTGAGGGCGGCCTAGGTCGCGTCCTCGCGCATGTCGATTCCGGCGGCGAAAAGTATGTCGTCGAAGGGACGCACTTGCTTGTCGCCGTTGGGCGAAAAGTCAACGTGTCAGACCTCGGGCTGGAAGCAGCCGGTATCCGCTATGACAAACGTGGAATCAAAGTGAACAAAGGCCTGAGAACCTCCAACCGGCGCGTTTACGCTATTGGCGACGTAGCTGGCCAGCACCAATTCACGCATGTCGCAAACTACCATGCGGGCATCGTGATCCGGCGCGCCTTATTTAGGCTTCCAGCCAAGGTCAACGCCAACATCATTCCTTGGACCACTTATACCGACCCTGAGCTTGCCAATGTGGGCATGTCCGAGGAGGCAGCCCGCAAGGCCACAGGAGATAAGATTAACGTCTTGCGCTGGCCCTACATGGAGAATGACCGCGCCCAGGCCGAGCGCGAGACCATCGGTCACGTGAAGGTCATCACCGACAAGAGCGGAGTGATCTTGGGCACGACAATAGTCGGCGCCAAGGCTGGCGAGCTGATTTCGATGTGGTCCCTCGCGATCTCCCAGAAGCTGAAAATCAAGGCCATGACCGAGTGGATTTCGCCCTATCCCACTCTGAACGAGGTAAACAAGCGTGCCGCCTACCGGTATTATGCTACGGCACCGAGTAGCCCGACCCTGCGCAAAATTATCGGTTTTCTTGCAAAGTTCGGCTAGGGTTCCTCGGTATTGAGAGGACCCCTGTGCTTCGCGAGAACAAAGAACATTCGCTGCGCATTCAGCCCGAGCCAGATGGCGCCCGCCTTCAAATTCGCAAGTGGGCTAAGGCGCCACGGTGGGGTTGGCGCCGACTCGGACTGCCCGGAAAGCTGCTGTTGCTGACGGCAGTCTTTGTCATGCTGGCCGAAATTCTAATTTTTGTTCCGTCCATCTCTGACTATCGCTTGAATTGGCTCGAAGAACGCCTGATCGGGGCTCGGCTGGCCACGTTGGCCGCAGAGGGCTTCCCGGGTGGCGATGTTCCATCAGGCTTGCGCATGGAGATGCTGCGGACGGCTCAAGTGAAAGCGGTAGCTTCACGACGCAGGGGCCTGCGACGGCTCGTGCTTCCCGTCGATCCTCTTATGACGATCGATGATCACTACGATCTTCGCCAGCGTCCGGAGGGGTTTTGGGATGGACTTACTCTGCGCATGGAACAAATTGGCGATGCTGTCGCGGTATTTTTTAAACCCGACGGGCGCACGATCCGCGTGTTGGGTAGCATTGGAGATGACCCGGACGACCTCGTCGAGATCGTCATGCCAGAGGCGCCGCTCAAAAAAGCGATGACGTCCTATGCCCTAAATATTCTTGGAATTTCGATCATCATCTCTTTGGTGACGGCGGCGCTCGTCTACTTCGCTTTGAGCCGGCTGCTCGTGCGTCCAATGATGCACATCACACGCAATATGGTTGACTTCTCAGAAGACCCCGAAGACTCAAGCCGGATCATTACGCCGTCGGGCCGTCTCGACGAGATCGGCACGGCGGAGCTCGAGCTCGCGGAAATGCAGCGTCAGTTCTCCGAAGTGCTCCTGCAGAAGACACGTCTTGCGCAGCTTGGGCTCGCGGTGAGCAAGATTAATCACGACTTGCGCGGGATGCTGGCCAGCGCGCAACTGCTGTCCGACCGTTTGACTGCCATCCCCGATCCCACTGTTCAACGTTTTGCGCCCAAACTTATTGCTTCGCTAGATCGTGCGATCAACTTTTGCAATGATACTTTGCGTTTTGGACGTGCGGAAGAAGCAGCCCCACGGCGGGAGCTGATGCGCTTAAGGCCGCTCGTGGAGGAAGTCGGCGAAGCGTTGGCATTACCGCGCGAGGACAGCATTGAGTGGGTGCTGGATATCGACGGCAACTTGCGCATTGATGCTGACCGCGAGCATCTCTTCCGTATCGTGTCCAACCTAGTGCGCAACGCTGTCGATGCGATTGAAGGACAGCGCCGCGGCGAGCCGGGCGGCAAAATTGAGATTAAGGCCTGGCGCGATGGTCGTCACGTCGTGGTTGAGGTGCGCGACAATGGCCCTGGCGTGCCGCCGAAGGCGCGCGAACATCTATTCGAACCTTTCATCGGTTCGCAGCGAAAGGGCGGTACAGGGCTGGGGCTCGCAATTGCTTCGGAGATTGTAGGTGTGCACGGAGGTCATTTGCGGCTCATCGACTCAGATGAGGGTGCAGTCTTTCAGTTTGAAATTCCGGACCGGCGCGCGCATTGAGGATTGCACCACCCCAGTGCCCCGTTCGTGTGCCCTGGGGGGTTATCGAAGGGACTTGCGTGGCCCTCGCTGAGCGATTAGTAGTGGCGGCCGTCGCTGATCCCACAAGCGGATGGCAAGTCAATCGGTTCGCCCATGGGGCCAGATCAATCGCGGTAATTAGCACCGGTAGCTCAGCTGGATAGAGCACCAGACTACGAATCTGGGGGTCGGGAGTTCGAATCTTCCCCGGTGCGCCAGGCTTTTCAATGAGTTATCCTAGACCATTCTAGTAGCTCTTGATGAGCAGGTACCACATAGGTACCAGTCGCGCGCATGTTGCCTCTTGCGGAGCGCCAACACTCAACAGGTCGAATGGAAGAGACCGCCGACCGGCGTGCTTTGGCGAAGTTCATTGTAACGCTGAACGGCTGCCTCAGTCTGCAGGACCTCAACGGCAATGCCGCGGTCCGCGAGCAGCTTCAAAGTTTCAGGACAAACGCGAAGACGCTCCCAGATGCCCTTGGATAGCACGACGGTCTCGGCGCCGTGCTCAATCAACTCGTCAACGTCACTAGGTTGGATGCCTGGGTCGTGACGGGTGCCAGTCTCAGACCAGTCCCATTCCCGCGCACCACCAGGAAATACCTTGGCGTCTTTGAAGGATGGATACCCCTCAACGTCTAATCGACCCCAAGAGATGTGCGTAATGCACGGGGAACTAGGTGTGGTTGCGATCAGGTCGCTCTCCGTGACGGAGTGTCACGCTCGGGCGAGAAAAACGACAAGTCAACACGGCAGCTACTGGCGCAGCCAAGGCAGTCGAGTGTTCTCACGATACTCAAGACGGCATCATGTATCTAAACGTGAGATTGACGCGCGTTGCTACCGGGGCAGCGGTCTTCGGCACCTGGTGGTGCCAAAAGTGCTGCGTCTTGCCCGCCATGACAAGCCACTGACCCATCTTTAGTTCAAGAGTGATCGTCTGCTTTGTTTTCCTATGGCGGAACTGAAACCGCCGCGTTCCCCCGAGCGACAGGCTAGCGATTGTCGGTTGATCCCCAAGGCCGACCTCGTTGTCACTGTGCCATCCAACACTATCACGACCATACCGATAGAGGTTGAGCAAGACGCTGTTGAATGATGCACCTGATAGCGCTTCTGCTCGTTCGCGCAGGCGCTGAATGATGGCAGGGAACGGAGCTGGCTGATGACAAACGCCGCTGTAGGTGTAGGCCGCGTTGCCAAACCAAGCAGTCATTCGCGGGACCGGCATTTCTCGCCCGAACAACCGCGCCGTTTCGACCTGCCACGGTATGGTCTCGATCAGCGTCCGCGTCACTGCTGGCCAATCGAAATCGGAGCCGCTGTCGTCGATCAAGACGGCCTCGCCATCATACGGCAGGATATTGTCCTCCTTCATGAGATTGCTCCCTTGGCCGCGACGTATTCAGGAGACAGGTTGTCCGAATGCTGGAGCCGAGTGTACGTCAATGCCCGCAGTACCCCGACCCCCCAGGGGGGTGGGCCTTGCGATTAAAGAAAGACCACGCCCGGGACCGCGGCAAATTTTTTCCGATCTGTCTCGCCACGAGAGATGACAGGCTACCTTTGGTGTTGATCTAAGAGCGCGGCCAACCGATGACGCGTCAGAACGTCAACTACATCATCCGTGAAGCCGGCGAGCGGGCCAAGCTTGGGCGCGTGCACCCGCACATGTTCGCGACGGCCGGGCAGCCTATTATTGGAGCCCGAATAAACGCGACACGGAAGCGGGGTGTGCAATTCGGCGCGAAGCGTTGGGACAGGATTACGCTATCGCCGTCACCCGTGACGAGCTGCTCAACCTGCATCTCGTTGCATGGCGGGATGGGCGGGGTACGGTCAAGAGTCTAGACACCTCGCCACGATTTGGCACCGTCGCCTGGCTCTTTGAGCAGTATCGGCGGAGCCATGCGTTCGAGCAGCGCGTCAGCAAGCGCTCATTTTATGAATACGAG
>JAUVPN010000003.1 GCA_030598645.1 Hyphomicrobium sp.
CTTCGGAGAAAGCCCTCAGTCTTCGAATTCCACCCCCAAAGTTGGTCAAGCTTAGCGGACAAGCCGACGGCCAAATACGGGTCGAATCTACAAGCCTGTGGACGCACTAATGCCGCATGGAGAAGAGTCCCCGTGTTTCGGCGTTCCGATGACGTGTTGGTCGCAACATAGCCCAATGCTTGTTACGGCCGTGCAACAGTGGACATCGCCAAGGCAGCCTAATTTGATCACGGCAGCGACGGGTGCCACGCATTGTTCGACGGGAACGGGCGGGTCGGCTTTTCGATCTATCGGAGTAAAGCAGGTGATGTGCTACCACTAGTCGCGTGACCGCGAAGGTTGGCCCAAAAAGAGGGCGCCGGTCAGGCACTTGGGGGGATGGACCGGCGCCCTTTGATCGCCACTGTGCCCCGGGGAAGGGCATTCTCCGCGAGGGAGAGGTGGAGAGTGGCCCACACCAATTCTGTGCGATGGCCAATTGCCGCTTCAATGGCCACAACACGCATAGAAATTAAACAGATGGCGAGGCAAAGATTCAGTCCCCCATGTGGGTGACCTAAGGAGAGAAATGCGACGTACTAGCATGACAGATCTGAATAGCCTCCAGATCAGCCCAAAGTCATGCGGGTATCCGTTCCTTCGCGTATTGCATCGGGGGTTGCCGCCTCCATTGGGGTGGTTTCGTTAGCTCTCGGCGCAACACCATCGACTGCTAAGGATCCCGGGCCCTACCGGGTGAGCGCCACTTGCAAGATCACTTTTAACAGTTTTGAGATCGGAACCCTAAGGTGCGACTCGAGTGTGGGGCTCAGTGGGTACGTGGTGGAAAGCGAAGTGGAGCTTTCCGCGCTGTTCGGCGCCGTCTCCTGGAAGGGCGCAACGCGTGGCTCGGACACCATTGATGGTGTGCGGCCTAAGCCAGTCAACTACACATTCAACTTTCAGGGCTCGACCGGCGCTGGTGCGGTGCAGATGGGATTCAATGAGGCCGCGGTCTCCTCTCTCAATCCGGCCCGCAAGGTCGGCATCTTCGACGTACAGCAGCCTTTCGATCTTGAACTCTACTATCGCCGCCAATGCGCCGCTCCATGATTATTCGAGGGATTGGTCTGCTCGAAGCACGCAAGCAAAGAGAACTGCGATCTTTAGGTGCTTGGCGGACATGTCGCGCTCACATCGTCAGGTCGCAGTTCTCTTTGCTTGCGTGGTTATAGGTATTCGCGAATATGCGTGCCAAGCTTACCGCAGAATAGAACGAGCTTAATTCTTTGAACTTTTTGCATCGATGACGTTAACCTCTGGTATGGGAACGACAAATTTGCCGCCCCAGTCGCCAACGTGGCTCATCTCCCCGATGATTTCGTCCTTAAGGTTCCACGGCAAAATGAGAATGTAGTCGGGCTTGGTGCTGCTGATGGCCTCTACGGGAAAAATTGGAACGTGTTGTCCAGGCGTGAAACGGCCTTGCTTGTAGGGATTACGATCGACAGTGAAATCAAGAAAGTCGGGACCAATGCCGCAATAGTTCAAGAGAGTATTACCCTTGCCTGGCGCACCGTAACCGCAAATCGTCTTGCCTTGTTCCTTCACGTTGATGAGAAAATCCAATAGCTTACGCTTTGTCCGTCTAACCTTCTGATCAAAATGCAAGTAGGTGCCTAAATCGCGGTAGCCAAACTCTTCCTCACGAGCGAGCAGCTCGGCCACGCGTGGCCCGGGTGTGTAGCTTGAGGCAGCGTGCGCCATATAAACCCTCAACGATCCGCCGTGTGTTCTCCACTCCTCCACGTCTATCAACTTGAGGCCGTGCCGATCAGCTATTTTCTCGATGGTAACAAGTGAAAAATAGGAGAAATGTTCGTGATAGATCGTGTCGAACTGGTTCTGCTCGATCAGTCGATGTAGATGCGGAAACTCGAGCGTGATGACACCCTCCGGTTTCATAAGCATTCGCATTCCCGCGATAAAATCGTTTAGATCAGGCACTTGGGCCAGAACATTTTTACCAGAGATCAGATCCGCTCGCTTACCCTCAGTCACAAGTTGTTGGGCGAGCCGCGTGCCAAAGAAGTCGACACGCGTAGGAATACCTTTGTCGATCGCCGCCTTTGCGACGTTAGCGGCTGGTTCGATCCCGAGAACCGGAATGCCAAGTGGGAGAAAATGCTGAAGTAAATACCCGTCGTTGCTACCAACTTCCACGACAAGGCTCGATTGGGCAAGCTTGAGGCGGGAAGCAATCATTTCGCAATAGGCTTTTGCATGCGCCACCCATGTCGTCGAGTATGACGAGAAGTAAGCATACTCTTCAAAGATATTCCTCGGGCTAACGTACTCCTTGAGCTGAACTAGAAAGCACTCGCTGCATACGAGCGCATGAAGCGGAAAATATGGCTCCAAGGCATCAAGCTGATCACTCGTTGGGAAGCTTTGGCATAAGGGAGACATACCGAGATTGGCAAATGTGTGCGCAATTTCGCTTTGACACAGCCTGCATCGGCACTTGCTCCTGCGCGAGATGCTGAGATCGCGGGCTTCGACGGCTTGCAGATTCATCGTGCTAACTCTAACCATCGCTTAGAGCCATACACACTGAGCGTAGAACTCGACTGCAAGAGACAACAGTTAAGCCCCGCTGTGTATGAGCAAACCTTCACGAAAAGAATGCGCTCCGCATGTGCTCGACGGAATCGCATCCAAGAGAGAAAACGGCATTCTTGGCCTGTACCGGGTAGGAAAAACTCAACTTTCTCAATAAATAATTCTTTTCGCGAGCTTTCGAACTTGCAGCGCTTTCGATGATATTTCTATTACCTGTATCACTTAAGGTAAACGTACATTTAACCGATCAAGTTTTTGAACTCAATCTACAAAGCAAAAATTTACGGAAAGTATCTCCTACCGCCATCAAGATATAATTGAGCTTAGTGTTGCTCTACGATTATCGCGGAGGCGGCTTATGATAGTGATACGGACAGCAGCGCTTCGATCTTGACCTCTACTATCGCCGCCAACAGCCGCTCGGCAGGACACAAGCCATCGTGTGTTGTGTAGAGCACCGACCGATTGCGGGCTATCGCGCCAATGAGGAGACAAAGGCCATGTCGCGAAGCACGGGCATTGAGATTGCGTTTCGGACTGTCCCAGGCGCCGGTCTCATGGTGCCCGACGAGATCACGATCCAAACGCTCTTCTCAGGGCCGATCGCGGTCAATGCGCAAGAAGTCGACATCAAGACTTCAGACCACCGCAAGACGGCGTTCGTGAAAGAACGTGGCCGCTGGGGGCCGCAAAGGTTAGTCGTTGGCGAGAAAACCAGGTTCAGCGACAGGGGAAGAACACTTGAAATTGCCGCCGCGCGTCGCCGGTAGCCTCCTCCGTAGTGCCCATTTCTATGTAGGCGCGCATGCACTGTCGGTCGTTCTTGCTCTGGTCTCGTTCATCTTGGCGACGTTGGTCGCATCAGCGATCACTACGGTGGTGCTGCCTCCGTCAGACCTCTCCGTCTTTACGTTGTTCGACGCGCTTGGTTTGCCTTTGTTCCTAGCCAGCTGTCTCGCCGTTGGCCTGTACAAAGGCGCCGGCCCGTCAACGTTCGAACGACTGCGGCTTCGCGGCTTCGCGATCTTTCTGTTTATCACCGCAAAGCTGTTGCTGTGCGCGCTACTAGGGAGCATCGCCACCAAGCTTCCGGGAGCCGTCATCCTTAGCGTCCTTCTCGTGCCCACCGGTCTCTATCTGGAGATTTTGGTTCGTCAGCAGCTCACGACAAGTGCCAGCTGGGCTGCCCCTACCCTCGTGGTCGGCACGGATGACAGGGTACGCTCCATCTTCAAGCATTTGGACACACAGCCTGAGCTGGGACTCCGATCCGTTGGTCATCTCAGTGCGAACAAAAGCATCATAATCGAAACAACGGGCAGTCGCCCGGAAAATCCGATCGACGCCCGTGTTTCAATGGGTAGTGCTTCAGAAAAACCGATCGACATCCGTGTCTTTGGTCGCGAAAACAAGTTTGAGTCGATCGTTCTGACGCACCCCGAGCAGTATCGGGCGCTCTCATGCTTCGATGGAACCGAGCTGGCCGGTTGCAGAAAGTTCATCGCTTATGATGTCGACAGGCTGCCAAGCCTTTGGCCGCGAACGCGAAGTTTGGGTGACAATGTGGTCATTGAGGCGCCAGGTGGGCTTCAGCTAAGACGCAACCGGTGGCTCAAGCGCGCTACTGATATCGCTATCGGGGGGCCGGCACTGTTGTTGGTCCTCCCGCTCATTGCTGCCATGATGATAGCTATAAAGATTATTGATCCCGGCCCTGCTTTTTTCCTGCAAAGGCGAATTGGGGCGGGCGGGCGACCGATCGAGGTTTTTAAGATTCGCACTATGTGTGTGGATGCCGAGCAGCGCCTCAAGAGTATCTGGCCGCCAGCCCGACTGCACGCGAGGAGTGGGAGCGCTATTGCAAACTGAAGGATGACCCGCGGGTGCTAACCGGCATAGGGAGGTTCCTTCGGCGCAGTAGCATCGATGAGCTCCCACAACTGTGGAACGTTTTGCGTGGGGATATGAGCATTGTCGGGCCCCGACCCCTCCCCCTATCATCCTGAGAAATTCGATGAGTATTTCAGTCGAGAGTGCCAAAGCGTTCCCCCGGGACTGACCGGCCTGTGGCAGGTGACAGGCCGCAGCAACGGAGACCTTACGAGGCAGCGGGAACAGGATCTGTTTTACATACAGAACTGGTCCGCGTGGCTCGATCTCTACATTCTTCTCGAGACTCCTTTGGCTGTTTTCAGCTGCAATGGTGCGCGCTAGACCTTCGTCACAGGGAACTCCTGAAATCTTAACCACGACGAATTGAAAATCTTCTCTAAAGCGAAGATGAAGCTTATTAAAAATTTGGTAAGCATGCGCTTTTTGGCGAAAAGGAGTACGCACATAAGGCGGGCCAGGCAAGTCTGCCTTACGACCGTGCCTACTCCCATGGCGGCCTGCATTCGATTTGCCGCAGTGGTTAGCCTGGTGAACAATGGGCATCCTGCGGACCCATTTCGCTGAATAGTGTTAATGCGAATGGATCGAAAATGGCATATGATTTGCAAAAATATTGGCGTGCAACGCAAATACGAGGCGGAGTTTTTTAGTTTGTTTCACAGATGCAGCAGCTTCTACTGTGGTGCGACACTTGAAGTCTGTGACATCGCAAAAAAACCTTCGCCCAAATTTAGGTCGTCTTACGTTCCAGAAAGAAGAAAGACCAATGAAGACGGTTCTTTTCTGTGGCGGATTTGGAATGCGGATACGCGATTATCCCGAGAGCGTCCCAAAGCCCATGATCCCCATTGGTGGAAGGCCTATAGTCTGGCATTTGATGAATTACTATAGCCAATTCGGGATGACGGACTTCGTTCTTTGCCTAGGCTACAAGGCGAGCATAATAAAGGAATTCTTTTTCAATCTCCGACCGGAGACATACGCGGACTGCACGATCTCCTGTTCTCGTGACAACGTTGAACTGCTCGGCGATGCGCCTCAGGACTGGAAGGTTTCGCTGATCGACACCGGCGTTTCACATAATATCGGCGAGCGCCTCCTTGCGGTTCGAGAGCAGGTCCAGCACGAAGAGATATTCCTGGCAAATTACGCCGACGCACTTTGTGATCTTGATCTTAACCAGATGATTGAAGCATTCCGGGCCAGCGGAAAAACGGCGTGCGTCCTGGCGACCCGTCCACCGTTTTCCATGCACCTAATTGATATCGACGTTATAGGCCGAGTGAGAAAGATACGCGACAGCAAAGCTGCCAACTTGTGGATTAATGGCGGTTTCTTCATTTTCCGCAACCGCATTTTCGACTTCATCCGAGAAGGTGAGGAGCTAGTCGAGGAACCTTTCCAGAGACTTATCGATGCGGATGAACTTTTGGCATTCCGCTACGAAGGTTTTTGGCGCCCGATGGACACACTCAAAGACAAGCAAATTCTTGAGGATATGGTGGAGCGCGGAGAGATGCCCTGGCGAAATCCCCACGGTAGCTCCATAGGCTTCTCAACGGAATTGAGGGCCGGATGAAGCCAGTTAGCCCTTTCCGACCCGGTGGTGCATTTTCGCTTCTGTGTATTGGCGCACATGCCGATGACATCGAAATCGGGGCTGGTGCAACGCTCCTGGGCTGGTTGGAGCAGCCGAATGTATGCGCGAGCGTGCATTGGGTCGTGCTAAGCGCTCCAGGTTCGAGAGCCGAGGAGGCGCGCTCATCTGCAGAAGCTCTGCTCTCTGGAATAGACAAAGCAACCATTGAGGTTTGTGCTTTCAACGACGCAGGCTTTCCTAACCAGGCTGGAAAACTTAAGGCCTGGTTCGAGTTTCTAAAAACACGAATTTCTCCTGACGTCATTCTTACTCACACGCGCGATGATGCGCACCAGGATCATCGGATGGTGGCGCAACTTACCTGGAATACGTTCCGCAACCACTTAATTCTCGAATACGAGATTCCAAAGTGGGACGGGGACCTGGGACGACCAAACACTTATGTGCCAGCTACGAGAGCAGTTATGGAACGCAAGCTTGCGCACCTGCAGAAGCATTTTCCGTCACAGTCATGCAAGGACTGGTTTGACCGGGAGACATTTCATGGCCTTGCTAGGCTACGCGGCATGGAGTGCCGGGCGGAACAGGGTCTTGCGGAAGCCTTTCATGCCCGAAAGCTGGTTCTCGAATGAGTAGGGAGCTAGCAGGCCAACTACAAATTATCTCCGATGCCGTGGAGCAGACAAATCAATGGGTATTAGTGTTACGCTGCCGACGGGCAACGACGTCCGCGACGAGGATCTAGCATACATCTGTAAAGAAGCCCGAGCGGCTCTGTCGGCGCTATCCGGCAGGCGGTTGCTCATAACAGGCGGTGCTGGCTTCCTCGGTTACTACCTGGTGCAGGCCGCGCTGCGTTGGAACACGCGTGATGGGCGGAGCGATCCGATCAATGTCACGGTCTACGACAACTATGCACGAGGCGTTCCCGACTGGCTCGGTGAGCTGAACGGCACACCCAACCTAACACTTGTGTGCCACGATGTCAGATCGCCAATGCCGGAAGATGAGGGTCCATTCAATTACGTCGTCCACGCCGCCGGCATCGCCTCGCCAATATACTACCGGCGCCACCCGATCGACACGATGGACGCCAACATCAAGGGCCTGCGCACACTGCTCGATCACGCGCTGCGGCCCTACGGAGAAACGCAGCTCGAGGGCTTCCTCTTCTTTTCATCCAGCGAGATCTACGGCGACCCGCCTCCCGAGCAGATCCCGACGCCCGAGACCTTCCGTGGGAATGTGTCATGCACCGGTCCCCGCGCTTGCTATGACGAGTCCAAGCGCTATGGGGAGACCCTTTGTGTCAACTTCGCGCGCCAATACGGGTTGCCGATCAAGATCGCCCGACCGTTTAACAACTTCGGCCCGGGCCTCAAGATCACCGATGGCCGTATCATTCCCGACCTTTGTCGCAACATTCTCAATGACCGCGACGTGGTGTTGCATTCCGACGGGAGCCCAACGCGGACGTTCTGTTATGCCGCCGATGCGATTGTTGGCTATTTCAAGGCACTCGTGCACGGTCACCCCACTGAGGCCTACAACATAGGCGTCGAAGCGCCCGAGATCTCGATGCGCGGCGTCGCAGATATGATCGTCGGAACCGCCCGCGAGTTGTTTGGCTACAAGGGGGCGGTCGTGCACCGTTCCAGTGACGAGCGCGAGTACCTGGTCGATAATCCTAATCGGCGCTGCCCTGTGATCGCCAAGGCGCGCGATCAACTCGGCTACGATCCGAAGGTTCCACTGAGAGCGGGCATCAAGCGGACGCTGTTGTGGTACCGGGACAATGGTAAGGCAGCGGAGGGGTGATGCGCGTATCGATCATCGGGGCCGGATATGTTGGGCTCGTCACCGGGGCCTGCCTCGCCGACAAGGGCCTGCAGGTGAAGTGCGTGGACATCGACGCCGACCGAGTGCGCAACATCAATTCCGGCCAGGCACCGTTTTACGAGCGGAACCTGGATGATCTGCTGCGCCGTCGGGTCGGTATCGACCTGCTTGCCACCACTGACCTCGCCGCGGCCGTGCGTGACAGCGAGGTGACGATTATCGCGGTCCCCACACCGCTAAGCGACGGTCGTATCGACTTGTCGTTCGTTCGCGAGGCGGCCCGTCAGATTGGTGCGGCGCTCGCAGGCAGTGACACCTACCACGTAACAGTCGTCAAGAGCACCGTGGTACCAGGCACTACTGATGATGTGGTCGTGCCCGCGCTAGAGCTGGCGTCAGGTCGGCGTGTCGGGGTAGACCTCGGCGTGGGCGTCAATCCCGAATTTCTGACTGAGGGACAAGCCGTCGAGGACTTCATGGCGCCTGACCGGATCGTTATCGGCGGCATCGACGATCGCACCGCCGATGTCATAGAGCGTCTTTACGGCGCCTTCGAAGACGCACCCCGCATCCGCGTCAATAACATCACGGCCGAGCTCATCAAGTACACGTCGAACGCGCTGCTGGCCACGATGATCTCGTTCGCGAACGAGATTGGTGACCTAGCGGCCAGGCTGGGTAACGTCGACGTCGTTGACGTGATGCGCGGTGTCCACTGCTCCCACTACCTAAGCCCGCGCGGCAACAACGGCGTGCGCGTGCACGCCCCGATCACCTCTTTCCTTGCGGCTGGCTGCGGCTTCGGAGGCAGCTGTCTGCCTAAGGACGTCGGGGCGTTGATTGCGCACGGTCGGTCGGTCGGCGCTGACATGCGCGTCCTGGATGCGGTGATGAAAACCAATGCAGCGCAGCCTGGCCGACTCGTGACCATTTTGCGCGAGCGGCTGGGCGCGTTGGAGGGTCGGCGCGTTGCCCTATTGGGCCTGGCGTTCAAGCCCGATACCGACGACGTGCGGCAATCACCGGCCTTCCCGATCGTCGCCGAGCTGCTGGATGCAGGAGCGACTGTAGTCGCGCACGATCCCGTGGCCAATGAGGCGGCAAAGGTGATCCTCGGCGATCACGTCACGTTCGCGAACACGCTCGAAGACGCGATCGTCGCCTCTGACGCCATTACCATTGTAACACGCTGGGAGCAGTTCAATGCGCTGCCCGAACTCATCTCAGGTTTGGAGCCTCAGCCGGTGGTTGTCGACGGACGGCGAATGCTCGACAGGCATGCCGTCGCAAACTACGCAGGCATCGGTCTCGGTCCTGTGACACTCGAAAGGACACTCCAGTGATCATTGTTGATGACGCGCTACGGCGGAGAAACGACGACGGCAATCCGATCAAAGTCGGTCTGGTTGGCGCGGGCTTCATGGGGCGTGGCATCAGCCTCCAGATTCTCGGCTCGATGATCGGCATGGACGTCGTGGCCATCTCCAACCGCACGCTGGCTGAAGCCGAGCGTGCCTACATCGAGGCCGGCATTGATGACGCCGAACACGTGAAGCGCCAGGACGAGCTCGATCGTGCGATTGCTGAGGGACGGCGTGTATTTACCGATGATCCCTTCCTGCTGTGCCGCGCTGCCGACATCGACGCGATCTTGGAGGCCACCGGCGAGGTCGAGTTCGGGGCACGTGTAGTGATGGCGGCGCTCGAGCAGACCAAACATGTGATCCTCGTCAACGCAGAGCTTGATGCGACTGTGGGCCCTATCCTTAAGACATATGCCGACCGCAACGGTGTGGTCCTAACCAATGCAGACGGCGACGAGCCCGGTGTGACGATGAACCTTTTCCGATTCGTTCGCGCAATCGGATATCGACCCGTGATGGCGGGTAACGTCAAGGGTTTCCTCGACCACCACCGCACGCCCGAGACGCAGAGGGCGTTCGCGACGCAGCACGGGCAACGCACAAAAATGGTGACCGCCTTCGCCGACGGTACCAAGCTGGCCATGGAAGCGGCCGTACTGGCCAATGGGACCGGATTGCAAATTGGCACGCGCGGTATGAATGGCCACCGGTGCGCCCACGTCCGCGAGGTGCTCAACCTTTACACTGCAGACGCGCTGCTCGAGCGTGGACTGGTCGACTACATACTCGGAGCGGAGCCCGGCTCCGGCGGCTTTGTGGTCGGCTACAACGATCACCCCGAAAAGCGGAAGTACATGGAGTACTTCAAGATGGGCGAGGGCCCACTATACTTGTTCTATCGGCCGTTCCACCTCACGCACTTGGAGGCGCCGCTGAGCATAGCGCGTGCTGTGCTCTTCAACGACGCGACAATCGCGCCCTGCGGTGCCCCCGTGGCCGACGTGTTGGCCGTGGCCAAGCGAGACCTCGCCGTCGGCGACGAACTTGACGGTATCGGCGGGTTCACCTGTTACGGAGTCATTGAGGACGCACACGTGACTGCCCGGGAGTCGCTCCTGCCGATGGGGCTGGCGGACGGCTGCCGGTTGGTCCGCGACGTGGCGGCGGATCAGCCGATCACCTATGCTGATGTCGCCTTACCCAGTGGGCGTTTTGCGGACAAGCTGCGCACCGAGCAACATACACGGTTCGGAACGCCGATGCCATTGGCACCCGTCGCCTGATCGAACCCCGAACGCAATTTAGGGTAAGCCCATGCGCTTCACAGAAACTACCCTTATTGGTGCCTTCGTCGTGAGTCTCGAACGCCGGGAAGACGATCGCGGATACTTCGCGCGTGCCTACTGCGCCAATGAGTTTGCCGACCACGGCATTGCCTTGCCAATCGTACAAAGCAACATCTCGCGAACTACTCAGCGCGGCACAATTAGGGGACTACACCTGCAGATGGCGCCAGCGTTGGAGGCCAAGCTGGTGCGCTGCATCCGTGGCGCCATCTTCGACGTCGCCGCCGACGTCAGACCAGACTCGCCGACGTTCGGCCAGTGGGTCGGGGTTGAGTTGACCGAAGACAGCGGTGACGCGCTGTACGTCCCAGAGGGATGTGCGCACGGCTTCCAGACGCTGACCCCCGATGCCGCGATTCTATATGACGCTAGTGCTCCCTACGATGGTGCTGCGGCAACTGGTGTACGCTACGACGACCCCGTGCTCGGAATCACTTGGCCGCTCGAGGCGACCGCAGTGAGCGCGAAGGATCGCGCGTGGCCTCTGCTACAACCCGAATTGTCAACGGAGGCTGCCCGGAATTAAGCGCGGACAGCAAGCCATGACATGACCACGTCATGAGGTTAAGCAAGGTCAGCCGATGAAAAATACAAGCAACCGCCCCCTGCTAACAATTGCAGTGCCCACCTACCATCGCGTTCACCTGCTTAAACGCTGTCTGGATTCCTTTGCCGGCGGTTACTCCGGGGACGAGATCGAGCTCGTCGTCTCAGACAACTCGACTGAACCCGACACTGAGCAACTCGTTGTACAATACGCGCCACGATGGGGACGGTCGTTACGCTACTTCAACAACGCTGAAGGCACCGGTGCAGTGCAAAACTTTAACCTGTGCTACCAGCGGGCACGGGGTCGGTACACGCTGATTCTGCACGATGATGACTATCTGCTACCTGGCGCCGTCGAAACCATGCTCCAAGTTATTCGTGACGTCAATCAGCAGCGCGACCAAGTCCTTCTTTTCGGCGTGCGCGTGGAGGAGTTGTCTGGCAGAGTGCGGCGGCGCCAGTACTCGCGCAGCGACATCTACCTGCCGCCTGCCAGGGCGCTCTATCAGCTGCTCGGCGATTCGTCGTACGTTCGTTGGCCTGGACTAGTGGTAAGGACCGAGGCATACGCTGCGGTGGGCGGCTTCCGGCTCGATGCCTACACCACCTGCGACCTCGACATAGAGGTCCGCCTCTTCGGGCGGTACGGACTGCGCCGGCTACCAGTCATGACCGCGGCATACACGGTGCACTCGGGCGGCATAACAACCACGGTGTTCAACCCCCGTACCATCGCGCTCGCCGATAAGATTTTTAACCACGCCCGGCAGCTCGACATCCTCGACGATACAACCATCACCGAGTGCCAGCGCCGCTTCTTCCATCAGTTCATCCTCGCCGGCGCCTGGCGGGCGCTGCGGCGCGGCGACCGCGCCACGGCCCGGGATGTGCTCTCGCTGCTCCAGCTCCCCAGGGTTAAGGCGCTCGGGGTGTCGCAACGCTGGCTGTTGGCGCGCGTGGTGTTCTCGGTGTTGGCCCTCAGCTTCTGGCCGAAACGCTGGCGGCGGTCAAGAAAGCATGCTGGACACGACTTCGCCGCAGTGTGCCACGGCAACCCCGACCGGTCGGTCTCAAGGTCGAAATCCGAGTGGTGATCTGTCGGGCAGCGTTGCCAGGCCTGAAACGCTCCAGCATGGCTACCGAGTCTCTGGGCTACTGCGGGCGCTATGACACGGTGCAGTACCCGACGCCGTCGGTGTCCTCCCCGGTCACAAGCATCTTTCGATCACCGATCTGAGCGAAGCGCACAATTTGCCGTTCGTTAGGGGTTTACTCGTGCTCGTCGTCAATGGCGAGATCTACAATTACCAGGCTCTAAGCGAAGAACTGAAAGGCTTGTGCGCCGATGAGGCCGAGCCAATGGCACGCGCTCTGAGCGATGAACTCGCGGCCATTGTCAGAGCGGATGTGCTCAGGTGGCCCACGCACAACGAAGAGATCGGTCAGGCAATGCGGCACTTCATCCGACCTTAGGCGTCTGGCGACGATAATAGTCCGACAGCTACAGGCGAACTCGTCGATGACAGTGGGCATTTGGAACGTCCGTTTATCCTGGGTGCAATCGTGGGAAAGTCATAGGACCAGTCTGAAGGTGTGCATCGTAGCCTGCCTTGTGGTGCAAAAACGGGGTGCCAACCGTAGGGCTTCGATGGCGTGCGTGGCGGCGTTGCAAATAGTTAAAGAGTACGTCCTGGCCCGCATGGCGATAATCGCCGAGCGTGAGTTAAAGCAATGGATCATGCGGACAAGTATGCGGGCGCTTGAACGAGCCGAATAGTTTAACTTGTTTTTCCGAATATTCTTGTTGGAGGCCGATTGTGGTTCATTTATATCATCTTGGCTTTGCACAATGCCTTGAAATGTTCGATGCAAGGTTGATTTGTTTATATGGTACCTAGTCGGAGTTGGTGCCGGGGTGGTCCGAAGTGCGCCAAAGATATTGAGGCGAGCTTTCAATAGTTTTCAACTGGAAGGTTCGACATTCGAAATGCGGCGCGGACAAAACCGGAACGTGAAAAGCTGCGCCATTGGCTGGCAGGGGCGCGTATGCCTCATTAGCTTCATCATCATGAGCCCGACGCAGGGTTTGGCGCGCGAGACTGGGCCGAAGGAGGCACCTTGCCCGATCGGAGCTGTCCCGGTCCGCCCCGGTGAATCAATCCAAAGTGTGGTTAACAACGAACCCATGGGTGCAACAATCTGCTTAAGGAGTGGTGTCCACCGCTCACGGACAATACGCCCAAAGCATGGGCAGCGTTTTTTTGGGGAGTCCCAAGCGATTCTCAGTGGCGCTGTCCGAATCACAAGTTTCGTCCCCGACGGCCCCCATTGGACTGCAGACTGGCCTGGGGCCCTATTCCGCCGCCATCCTAATGGCAAATGCTCCGAGCTAACGCCGCAATGCAATATCCCAGAAGCCGTATTTTTGGACGATAAGCCACTTGAGCAGGTCCTGAACCGGGAGGCTCTCGCACCAGGGCAGTTTTACATTGATTACAAAGCAAGGCGTCTGTTTCTCGCTAATGACCCAGGGAATCGAAAAGTTGAAGTAACGAATGTGGATTACGCGATCAAGGGCCCGGCGAAGAACGTTGTTATCGAGAACCTAATCGTGGAGAAATACGCAAGCCCGGCTCAATACGGCGCAATCTACGCTGCTCATGGCAGCAGTGGTTGGACTATTCGTAACTGCGAGATCCGCTTTAACAGCGGAGCGGGAATAGGGCTTTCGGGCGATGGCACGGTTGAGGACTCGAGTGTCCACCACAACGGACAGATTGGTATTGACGGCCGTAACGACAATATAAGCATTCAGGGCAACGATGTTTGGGCCAACAACACATACGGGTTCGACTTTGGGTGGGCGGCCGGCGGCATCAAAGTCAACTTTAGCCGATTTGCGATGTTCCACGCCAATCACGTCTATGATAATCTGGGATCGGGCATTTGGTGCGACCAGGATTGCCGTGATGTCGTGTATACCGAAAACTACCTCGAAGGAAATCACGACGCTGGCATATTCTTCGAAATTTCTAATGGGGCCACGATCAAGAACAACACTCTGCGGCGGAACGGGCTCGGCGAGAGGCGTTGGTTCTGGGGTGCCGAAATCCAAATCGCAGGATCCGAAAACGTTCTTATCGAGAATAATCGATTGACAGTGAATGCAGGCGGTTGTGGCGTTATGCTAATCGATCAGGGCCGACCCGCTCAAAATGGAGACACGTATAAGACGAGAAATGTCCAAGTATACAATAAACAAATGGCGTTTGATGGCGCGCCGTGCGCTGGGGGCGTGAACGGAACAGAACCTGGCGACGCAAACTATTGGAATATCTCTTCAGCAGGAAATGAATTCGACAAGAACGTATACTACGTGCCGCTAGAGTCCGACCCCTCCCGCTTCATCTGGGGCGATCACACAATGGACTGGACAGCATTTCGGGCGGCGGGACAAGAACCTAACGGTAGCCTTAGCATCGTGCGGAAACCTTAGTCGTCCTGCGCGATGGACTCAGGCCCGACGTCAGAGCGGACGTGATCGGGGACGCCTCACCGAATGTTTTAGAAGAGAGTTAGTGACTAGTGGAATCATTAGCGCGATGTTGGTATGCTCCACTGAAACAACTCCAATTTGGCTGAGCAAATCGAATGGAGTGGGCAGAGGGCGACTTGCCTGCGCCCCAACAAAACTCTCGTGGAAATTTTGCGGAGCGAATAACAATTAAGGATGCAAAAATTAGTAAGGTAAGATTAGTGAAATGAAACTTTTACAACCAGTAAATTCTGCGGAATTCGCAAAAGTACGGCACTTACACGTTATGAAACTAGGCGACCTGCACGGAGTGGTCGAAATTCACCGCCAATCCGGTCGAGACAAAAGACAAGGTCCTTCTATTTCTTAATAAGAGCACAAATTTCAGGCGCTACAAGTTTGCCCATGACGCGGTGCCCAGTAGCGTTCATGTGTCCATAGCCGAAGCCAGTGTTGGCAAACCCATGAAAGTGACGCTCACCCTGCCCGGCCTCAGCCTGCATACGTTCGGCCAACGTAATAACTGGAAATCCGGCGGATTTTCCGATCTCGGAAACCCTACGCTCTGGATACAACAGGTCTTCGACGCCGAGCTTGGCCTTTAGCGCCTCCCGATAGGCAGTTTTGGGATGGGTCTGGACTGCTTCCGGAATGGTGGCTACCATCAACTGCGCGCCGTCCTTGCGAACTCGATTGTTAAGATGGGTGAGCAGGGCAGCTGTGAGTTGCCAAGACGCTTCCATTTCAGGATTGGTTGGGGGCCGGTATACATCTGCTGATGTGCCCACTTCGACCCCCTCAATAGTGTATCGGTTCTTGATCACAGCCGAATGCCACGATCGGCGTGCCTGATTGATCAATTCAAGAACGCGCGAATAGTGTACGCCGACGTAAAGCAAACGTTTCCAGATGGGCGGTGCTGCCGGCTTACCAAGCACGAGTTTATTTTCCACCAAACGATGAATAGGAGGACTAGAGATGTGCCAGATGCGCGAGCGCTCAGCGTCGTTGTCCTGAACGTCATTTCCGGCAAAGAAGCCGAGTAGTACAAGATCTGGCGCAAAACGCCTTGCGTCGAGATCATAGGTCATAACTTCTTGACTGGTGTTATAACCACCAATCCCAAAGTTCAGCATCTCGATCTGACGACCGGATAGAGCCGTACAGGCGCCGAGCTCCTTCCCGACATGATGCCAATATGTGTCCTCAATTGGCACTTGGCGAGCTTCTGTAAACGAATCGCCCAGAACCGCAATCCTGAAGGTCCCATTCGGTTTTTCGAGCGTATGCTCTCGGTCGCGATATCCCAGGCTGTTGATCCGGAGATATGCCTCACCCTCCGCGCGGTACCACCCCTCTTTGCCTGGGAAAAGTTTGATGCCCCGAACCTCGTCGAACGCATCAAAAACTGGGAACGACAAGCCGGCCAATCTCATGAAGATCTCGAACAGAACGACGCCCACGAAAAAAGCACCGATCAGCAATGCCGCGCGCTGAAGCCATCCTGCCCGTACGTCAACGTCCGTCGAATTCATACCCTCACTCGTTTACTCACGCCTGGCTTGAAGAAGTGCAATCGTTCAATGCCACAGGGGGTCGAAAAACGGAAATGGAAACAGATTCTTACCGTCAATAATCGCAAAAAATGCGGAAATCAACATCGTAATCAACTTTTCTATAATGGTACTTTAAGATGCAACTTTTGGTCTCGTATCCTTCGGCAAGAGAGCGAGACCGAGATAGATTTTTCTGTGATTGAATCCTGCACTCCCGTCGCCTCCGCGAGTCGATAATTGGACTGAAGACTCTGGCACACAGAAGTCTCTAAGCATGCGTTAGGCATTCCCTGCCTTTTCTGAGCGGCGGCGTTCGCATTATCCATTGGCATGTCAATACCAACGGGCATTGGCAGACATAGCTCGCTGATGTTAAGGGCTTGTGCCACATGGCGCAGGCTTTTGGAACGTCGGCGCGGTAATGACGGATTCGCTTGGACTACAGACCAGCCTTCGGGTTGACCGGCATATTTACCAAGTTTCGCAATCCCTCTCGTTCTGCATAAGGTTGTTGGCGAGCCGAATGGAGGTGGCACGCGCTTTCTCCGGAGCGTAGGAACAGCAGGTTGTGATTTCAAAAAGGGGCAGTGATGCAATAGAGACGAGAAATCCAGCCTACATGGTGTGGTCATGGTGTAGGCGCCGGATGATCCTTGAATGTAAAGTAAAAGAGCGAGCGACCATGAAGGAGTAGCTCGGTCATTTGGGCTTGTTGCTGGGTAGTGTCATCGCCGGGCTTCGCGTGCGCGAAATCGCTACCAGGACGTTTACTCCACAAGCTCGCGAATATATCGACGCGCAGCGCGCACGCACCATAAGCTTGGTACGCGCTTAGTCAAAAGTCTTCATGCACTACTGCATATCCCGATATTCGCGCTGCTGGGCTTGGTAGATCATGACCGTCCCGAGACCAAATCCGAACAGGCACCAGTACCAGATGCCCATCATCGGGTTTTCCAACGTCACATTGAACATTGCCACGATATGAATGGCCAGCACGTAACAAAAGACAACCAAGAACAGGTTCGCCCAATCCGTCCTCCCGTGACGCCGGGCATCGAGCATAGTCTTCAGGATCAACAAGAACCATACAATCGATAAAAGGGTCCATAACGCAAGGCCCGGTACGCCAGCGCGCGCCAGCATAGTAATGCTCGCATTATGCGGACTTCTGGTAGGTGGGACATTCGGGTTCAGATATTCTGAGGATAGCCCATGTGCTTCAATCAAGTTCGCCCCGAAGCCTCGACCGGTCCAAAAGTAGTCACCAAAAACCGTGTCTTCTAAGGTGATTTCCCACCAACCCAGCCGCCATTCGGTGGTGCTCCCGTGCCCTTTATTGCCTTGACCGAAGAGGCTTGCAAAGTTGTCTGCAATCTGACTCGGTGTGACGCGGCGGGATAATGAATCAAGGGGCTCGCGAGCTGTGGCGAGAAAGGTTTGGTCTTGCGTTTCCGTGTAGAATTTCTCGATGGCGTATGCAAATGAGAACAACAACCCCGCGCTAATCGCGATTATGATCAATTTGCGCCCGTGGCCAAGCATGACGGCGGCAAAGCAGATAGGCACGATCATGGCAAGGGTTGCCGAGCGGCTGACCGCCAACAAGATCACTAGCAGAACGGCAAGAGCCAGAGTCCAACCAAGCGTCGTCTTACGAAAACCGGCCATGGCGAAAACTGTAGCGCCGCACAGATGCGTGGCAACCTCGTGGGCGCCCAACTTAACCAAGGGCACGCCGACTTGCCCCGGCAGGTCCGGGATATATTCAATCAGGAATCGCTGTAAGGGAAAAAGAACCAACATGGAAAAAATGAAGATACCCGTGAATGCCGAATAACGCTGCATTATCGTCCGGATTCGGCCAGGATCCTGCAGCAACATAGCGATCACAATGAACGCGAAGATGCCATACATTACGATGACGCTGTCGCGCGCCGCATCGAAGCCGTAGTGCCGGAAGTATGGCACCGTTCTAAGTAGCACCCACGCCATCGTCACGCTGAGCACCACAGCAGGCAACGTCGCCATCGAAGCAAATAAACAGCCGCTTCGAAGAAAGACGACGATGCCGAGCAGTATCGCCATTTCACCGATGAACAGCGGGGGAATGCCGACATAGGCGAACCCTTTGCCGAACATGGCGTACCCAAAGAGAACGCCGCCCAGTAAAATCAGATAGGCGTCGCTCTGAGTGCAGGATGGAGCGCGTTTGGGAATCACGTAGTCGGACATGGACAACTCATCGCGCAACCTTAGGAGTCGCGCTCACTGGCCGCGTCGCGCGCGAAGCGGGACCTTGAAATTAACTACTTTTTGCTCAAGTGAACCCGAGCCCATTTCTTTAGTTACCGGTTCGACATGAACAGATTGTCAATCTCCAAACCATCAGTTTCAGATCAAGATTCGGACTTAGACCCGATCGCTAGACTCGTCAGGACTCTCTTTTCCTCAAGGCAGCCAATTCGCCGGACGGACAATGCATCAGGATACCGTGCCCTCAAAGCTTTTCATCTGACGTGATCGCTCTGCCATCATCAACGAGGTCAATGCCAGCCAGGCGATGGGCAAACGAACCAGATTAGCAATCAAGAGTGCGAGGCACGCACCGAATACGCCAAACGTCACGACCAGCGGAATCGTCACGATTGCGGCGGCGGCCAGCGCACCCAGATTAACTGCCATGGCAGATCTGCCGGCTTCCATTCCGAGCAGTGTTAAGACGATCAACTCACCGGCAAGATGGATGACCCAGGCCAATACCAAGATCTGTAAAGTTAGCGCTTCATCTCGGTAGGGCGAGTCTGCGCCGTAGAGCACCTGCAGCAGGAAGTCTGGCCACAGGATTGCCGGAGCGCTGCAGATTATGAGACACACGAGACCAAGAAGAATGTACTTGCGCGCAACTGTCCAGGCGCCAGTGACTCCATTAGAGATGCGGGCCTGGGCCACTGCCTGGGGCATGACGTTCGCCATGCCCATGAGGATTGGGTTTGTCAGGTTGGCAATGTTGAGTGCAGCCTGATAGACGGCCACGGCCGCCGAGCCGACCGATATGGCGATCGCCCAAGGAACCAGTTGAACCCGTAGAGCATGGGTCTCTTGCGTAGCAAGCGACCAGGCGCCGAGCGCCAGGAATTCGCGCGCGCGTTTTATCGTGGCGTTCCACGTCGAGCGGCGGAAGGTCAAATGCGCGGCATGAACGGCGGCACCAGCTATGAATCCCGCAGTCATAGCATAGAGCGCTGTGTCTAGCCTCAGGATTCCTGTCGCCGACAGGATAGCGACGGACAAAAGGTTGCCACCGTAGGCGGTAATGTCTCCGATCACTGCCGAACGGTAACGGAAATTGGCGAAAAGGAAACGCCGCAGCGTCTGATGGCTTTCCCAGGCGAGATAGCACAACACCGCAGCGGGGAGAAGGTCGCCGCGATCGAAAAGTAGGAGCACCAAAGCTAGAATGCCGCCCAGCAGTAATGCGAGGCACGCCGACAAGCTCGCGATACTGCCCAAGACTTCGGGTAGGTCCTCAGGCTCGCACTGATGAATCCTTACCGAAAGAGGGTAGTTCAGAAGCGAGTAATTGACGACCATCATAGCAAGCATCGCACCCAACAGAAGTGCGATGACTCCATAGTCGGCGGACACGAGCCCTCGCGCAAATTGGATGTTCAAAAGGAAGTTGGAAAGGCTGACAATGCCCTGGTTGGCAAAACTCCAGGAAGTGCGCTTTGCGATCAATCTCGCGTGCATTATTCACGTGCCTTCGTTTCAGGCCCGATGGTAAGGGCTGACAAGGGGCTGAAACCGGCGAAATCTCCATGTATCGATGCGGGAGTCGCAAGGCCGCCTAACAGCTTTGGCTGGATTGTCGAATGCGATGCTGAGTAGGGCATTAACACCTTGGGTTACACTAACATCAGGATCGCGCCGACTCTAGACGTCGGTCGAGGGCGCGCGTTGACAATACTTAACTGACGTCCGTTAGCACGACACCGTTGACCTGCACTCCGTAATCGCGCAGCTGTTTAATCGCCAAATTGACCGTTGATCTAGGCGTTCTATTCCAGCGCGCAACAAGCAGGCTGACATCAGATTCGCGTCCGAAGAGCGCCGTATCGATGGGATGCAAAATTAGCGGCGACGCAATGAGCACGACATCATAATGTTTCCTTGCCGCGGCAATAAATCGCGCCAGGGACTGCGGGCGAATAGCAAACAGGTCATCGTTGCTCTCCTTTTTGCGGGCGCGCTTGAGAACCGCGATAGTCTTATCTTCGCCGGCCCCGAAAAAGGCTCGCGCGCACTCTTCGTCGGCCAGAACGTCATTGAGCCCGATTAGTTTCTCGCCCGCGCCGTCGGCTGCGGGGTCGTCCGACCCGGCATCGACGAATAACACCCGCTGGCCGGCCCTTACGAGTACTCGACCGAGGGCTTCCGTAACACGTGCTGCGTCTTCCGGTGGTCCAACTGTCGTGACCATCGCAACCTTGGTCACGCCCTCGCTTTCGTCAAGTTTGGCAGAGACGGTGATGGCGCGCATCACTTCTCTGACGCGCGACAGCTGTGATTCACTAAGTGGGTACTCTTCATGCGGAATCCGCGGGACCAAACCGACGCAGCGAGTAGAGGTAAATGCAGCTACCTCGTCGGAGCTAATAAAGCCGTTGTCGCGACGATCGAGCCATATTGCGAGGCACACGCCAGCTATAAGTCCGAATATTGATGCGACGCCTAATATCATCTTGCCGGCCGGACCCGATGGCTTCGTATCGGGTTTGGCAAGAACAATCGAATATTTGCGCTCAGCGTCGGAGCCAGCTGGGTCGCCGACTGCAATTTGGAGTTCGCGCTTTGCGTTAGCGAGTTTGGCAACGGCCTGAACGACCTTTGGATGACCGCTGCCGTAGACCACTGACAGCTTTTCAAGGTCGTCCTCAGCCGCGCGAATCTTCCGGGTCGCCCGATCTATGTTCTTTGACCGCAGGTACTGGAATACGACGGCGTTCGCGATAGTGGCGGCGAGTTCCGGGCTTGTTGCCGTGTAACCGACAGCGATGACATAATTATGGGTATCGCTGCGAACGCTTAGTTGACTTTGCAAAAATGCAACGGCACGTGCGAACTGGGTACCATAGAGTGTCTCTGGCATGAAAGATGATCGCAGCTTGCGTAGTGTGTCTGAGCGGCGGGGTGCTGATATGAAGTCCGGATTGCTATCGAGGCCAAGACTCTTGACTACGCCCTCAGCAATTGCCTGCGATCGGATGCGCTCCGCTTCACTGTTTACCAGGTAGTTGGCATTGATATTCGCTATTACGGGGCCCTTCTTGCTCTCCAGCGAGCCCTCCTCCAGCGAGCTCACGTCGGGATATAGGAGAGCCTGCGCGGTGTAAGTTCGCGGCAGCACCGAGACCAGCCATGCGGCCAGCACAATCGCTCCCAAGACGCAAGCGGCGATCAGAAACTTCCGTCGCGCAATCGACAGTAGGGTATCGACCGCGACTTCCTCATAGTGACTGCGGAGATTGGTATCCCCAACACGAACATTTTCAAATGGAACGTTCATCGCGGTATCGCCGTTGCTTGGTTTTCGAACAGAGTTAGGCTCCAGGGCGTGACTCTCTCGAGGCCGGTCGGCGGGGGGTTTTTCGCGATGATATCCCAGGCGAAGAAGATCCATCGATCGTTGTCGAAGGTTGTCCGCGGTCGGGCGGCCTGATCATACGTACGATGACGGTATCGCCCGGCTCGACGTAGGCGGGATCAAGGGCAGACACCTTTTTCAGCTCGCTGCTACGGTTACTTTTGAGGCTGATCTCATAACTTCGCTGCCAGTCATCGTTTTCGAATATCTGCCCGGCCTGTCGGCGGCGCAGCTCGACGGTTTCGATCACGGATGGCAAAGAGGCATCCACCTCGCTCCACTGCTGGCGGGTATCGGCAAGTTCGCTGATGATGCGCTCCTCTCGCTTGATAATCACTTCCTCAGCTCGAATATCGAGCGCGACTAGCTTCTCTTCGAGCGCTGCAATCTCGCCTCTGAGTCGAGAGAGCACACCCTGACTCTGCGCTATTTGAGTGCGTAGCTCGAGTATCCTCGATGCCAGCTTGATCGAAGATATACGCGCTAGCTGCTTCTCATATATTTGGATTAGCTCTGTCTGGGCCAGAATTTCTTGTTTGCGCGCCTCGATCTCCCGCTCGACGGTGGGCTTCCGGTCGCGAAGGAGCTTAAGAAGGCGTGCATGGGAGCGACGCGAAGAGTTCAACCGCTCGAGCTCTCGTTCAGTCAATTCGGTCATGTCTACATCCGACATCATCTCCGGCAGATCAGGCACATTGAATTGCTCTTGGTCAGTCTGTTCGGCCTCGATCCGGGCAATGCGCACAAGTAGGCTTACGTAACGGCGGCTGAGCACACGCAGACGCTCTTCGGCGGCAATAAGTGCCGCCATTGGCTCACCCTGCCGCAACCGTTCAGAGCCGAAGCCACCAGCCATCGCGACGGCGCTGAGTACCGTAAGACCAAACTTGAATGGATGTTGGCCCGGTCTACGCACGTCGCCAATCACAAAGATCGGCTTCAGTTCGCTGACGCGAACCGTGACCACTGGCTCCTTCAGGAAGCTGTTCTGAAGACGCTGAATGACAAGCGAGCGCGCCTCCGCGAGGGTCTTGCCGATCACGGGAACGGTACCTATAAAAGGCATTTCGATATTTCCCGCGCTATCGATCAGCAATTCGTCCGACAATTCAGTCTCTCCAAATACTGAAACCTTAATTCGATCGCCAATCTCTAGACGGTATTCGCTCAAATCCCCCGGCGCCGCAACGCACGAGGTTGCCGAAACAAACAATAGAACGAGCACGATCGCGAGATTTCTTGCGCGCAAAGACACAACTACCTCCATTCATTCCCACGCCCGGCCGAGATGAGTCGCCGCAAGGTCTACGCGTTGTTTCTTCATGTCGACAGATTCCCCCCAATTCGTGATCC
>JAUVPN010000127.1 GCA_030598645.1 Hyphomicrobium sp.
CGAGAGCCTTGCTCTCACGGCAGCTAAGTGGGCAGAGGTGATCCCTCTCCGCGAATTCGAAATTCGACCATGACCGGATGATGGTCGCTTGCGCGATTGCTGGCGGCATTCTGCACGACTTCGCCGGTGATGACCTCGACGGCATCGTTGGCTAGAACGTGATCGATGCGCATTGCAGAGCTCTTGTCCCGATTAATGAGGTCGGTCGGGATCGAATAGCGGCGCCCCAGTGGTGGAATAGCATCCTTGAAGCCAAGTTTTCCCAGAGCATCGAACACCTGTTTGCCACTTTCAATGAACTGATCCACTGCGGCTTCTGGGTTCGGCGAGATATCTCGAAAGGCTTCGATCAACTGGTGGCGATCAGCGTGATCCTCTGGGCTGATACAGTTGAGATCCCCGCAGACGATCACAGGGCCAGTCAGACCTTCAACCAATCGGGTAAAATCCCGCGCCTTGTTTTCGGGATAGCGCCCCGGATGCGGATGATATGACGCAACTCTCATTTCACCTTCCGGCGTCTTGATGGTCGCAACCAGGCCCCCGCGATTATAGATTCGCACTTCCTGCGATTTGACGATCGGGTAGCGGCTCAGAATGGCATTGCCCCACGCATTGTCATAGAGCGCGACTGACTGAAAGGGAAAGTCGAACACTTGTCCATAATCGACAGCTCGGCCCGCATACTGCCGGCAGAACAACGCCTCGTTAAGGATCAGGATGTCGGGAGCGAGGCCTGCGATGACAGCCCGCGCGGCACCGGTGCGGTCGCGATCAATCAGCCGCCGCTCGGAAGCGGAGACCGAAATTGGGCGCAAGCCCTCCAGGATGTTGAACGATACCAAACGAAAGGACCTAGGCATTGCTCGTGCAGCCGCGGCATTCGAACTCTAGTACGCTAGCAGCATCTATCGCCGAACGTTCGACGATGTCGTTACGCAGGGAACGATTGAGGAAGATACGGCAATCGCTCCGAAAGGCACGGGATGTCCGATGTCGGCACGTAGCGCACGGTCGAATAGGCAGCGTCCAAGTTTGTGCGGGAAGAAAAATGCACGCCGCCATTGCTCGATGACGATCTGAGCGCGTAACGCAGCACGTTGCCGCATCAAGCCAGAAGTCTGGCAGTTTAGATGGCAAGTCCATGCTTGGCATAGTAGGCCTTGACGCCCGGATCGTTCTTAACCCGCTCATAGTGCTCCATGAGCTTGGGCGCAAGGCGGTAGGGCAAATCGGTCGGTACATGATCGACTACTCCGGACCTGAGGTGCCGGATCAATGTACAGACCTCGAGATCCGCGACCGACAGTCGGTTGGCGGCAAAGTACCGGCCTCCATGTGCTTGGAGCCGCTGCTGTAGACGGCTGAGGACGAGTGAGATGGAATACGAGAGGGCGAGTCGCGCGGCTTCTTCGCGTCCGCCGTGAAAATCGAAGGTGGTAAGTTTCAACTTGGGCATGGGCTTGCTCCTCTCGCAAAGCCCCTTATGCGGATTGCTAGCTGCCAAGACCCGTAATGCAACAAGCCCGAATCATTCTGGTTTCAGCGCGTTCGCCGACCTGTCTGCGGAATACGCTGGACGGTAGACGATAACCCGAAAGGGACACAATGCCCCCGCAATCTATTCCTATTGGCTGCCGGATTCATTTAACAGGGGAGCGTGCTCAAATGAAGATTGTCTACGCGTCACTTGCCGTCCTTCTCATAGGCGGCTTTGCCGGATCGGAAACCTTCGCCGGACCGAAGCATCGAGCTGACGGCCCTCCCGGATTGGCAAAAAAAGGAAAGACACCTCCGGGATTGGTGAAGAAGGGTGGCCTACCTCCCGGAATTGCGAAGAAGTACGCCGTCGGCGAAATTCTCCCGCGTGACGTATATGTTCCCCTCCAACCAATGTATCGCACTCACCTTCCGTATGATTCGCCTGAGGGCAGACAGTGGGTGCAAGCTGGTCGCGATCTTTATTTGTTGAGCGCAGCCACGGGAACAATCGTTGACGTTGTCCACAACTGGCTCGATTAGATCGCCTTCCAGTGAATGCCGAGCGTCGATCGTGCCCATCAAAGACGCGCTAAATTCTCAATTGTGATCCTGTACGATGTCTTTCCCAGTCTTCGATGTCCGCTTTCGCCACTTAGCGGACATTGGCCGGCCTGCAGGATTTAGACGCCACTCGCGCCCTAGCGCTTCTGGGTACCGGCAGGCGGTCGATGGCTTAGCCAAAGAAAGCAACAGCGGCATCAATGACAACCATGGGAGCAACCACCATCAGTGCCACCCTTATGGCAATGCTTCCCTTGCGGTCTTGTTCGAAATCGGCGAGGCCGCCGCGAAGTTTCGTAAGTTCTCTGGAGACTGACTGCCGGTGAGCTCTTGCGCGCCTAGAAGTAACGGCCATCTTTCTTACCCCGTGAAATGCCACTGCAAAAACAATACACGCGAACAAAGAAAATCGAGTTGAGTGCGGAACCAGAACTTGCGAAAGATTGTTGCGACCGCATTCATCGAAAAGAAAAGAATTTTTCTTGGATGCTGCCCCCATGACAAGGTCAATTGAGTACCCTCCGTCGGCGCATGCAGGGTTGATCGCCTGAAGCAGAACAGTCGGCTCGACCAAAGCTATATCGGACATGGACCCGGCCTCGGGCCAGAAGCAGTAATGCGAGCATGTATCAGCGACGTCCGCTAAGTGCCATAAGCGGACGTCACAGTATTTCAGTCAAACGTCGGCACCTCGCTCGATCACTGTTCTCACGGGACATCAGTTAGTGAGTTATCGAGGATCCCAGCACGTCAACTTATACTCCTGTACTAGGTCTGCTCTGTTGCGTGCTCAGCAACGCGTTTCAAGGCGATTTGTGTCATGATCGGCCCAAAGATCTCAAACACAATGGTGGACGCTATGGTGACAACCAATATGGTGTCGCGTTGATCGGGAAGATGGTGGCCAGCCACCAACGCCATGCCTAAGGCGACTCCCGCCTGTGGCATGAGAGCAAGTCCAATCCAGCGGCGTTCGATTTCGGGTAGACCCGCGAGGGCACCGCCTAACCACCCGCCGATCACGCGCGAAAGCGCACGTAGTCCAATATACGCGACGCCGATCACTCCGATGTCCGCGAGATGATAAGTCTCAAATGACGCTCCAGCCAGTACAAAGAACAGGAGCATGAAGGGCCACTCGATGTGCTCGATTTCATGGAATGGTCGCCGATGATGCTTGGCGAGATTGACAACAGTGGCGCCGGCGATCATCCCGGCAAGGAGGAAGGACACCTCAAGCCAAATTGCAAGACCGGCGCACAGGAATACCAGTCCCAGGGCTTCACCCTGAATGGGCTCTCCCGTTCGTAAACGTCCAGTCAGGTAGGCAGCGGGCACGCCCAGTCCCAATCCGACAATCGCAGCGCCCCCAAGTTCCCAAAGCCCGTAACGCAAAACGTTGGTGAATTCGCCCCCGGTCAAGGCTTTTGCGGCAATTAGAACGAGGCTGAAGATGATCAAGCCCCATGCGTCGTCAACTGCAACAATGCCGAGGAGCCTATCCTTGAAGCCCTTTTTGGATTGGACATGCCTCACGACATCATGCGTTGCCGCTGGTGCTGTAGCCGTTGCAATTGCGGCAAGCACGAGTGCAGCGGAAGCATTAACACCGAGCGTCAGCAAGCCTCCACCAACGAAGAAGGTCGAAACTGTCACCACGATAAACGACGTGATGAGTATCTCTTTGCCGTACCTACGGAGCTTTCCGACAGCCAATGTTCCGCCAAGTAGAAAAGCGACCATAGTCAAGGCAGTTGATGCGAGGAACTCGTACCAGCCCTTTGCCTGATGAGGCAAGATGTCGAGACCGGCTGGCCCGATTAGGATGCCGAACAGCATGAGCAGAGTGACGCGGGGCAAACGGGTGCGCCGGCCAAGTTCGTCCGTCGCCAACCCAACCAGGAAGAGCCCACCCAGGGTGATCAATACGAAGTGGAGTTCCATCTCCGTCGGTCGCCTCACCTCTCACCACAGTGATCCGATTTCCGGCGCACTCTAAGATCAATAACAAAGACTCTCCAAGGCAGCGTCTATGTCTGCTAAGTGCTAATGGTGAGTATGGACGGTACACCCTGGATGCGACGGCCTTCAAACTCCGGAAACGGCGTCCGGGCCTCTCGGCAGCCTTCCTGAGAACATGGAGTGGGACGTATTAAGTTTGGTGACTTGTCCGATGAGCGCCAAGCTGCCGCATGGGATTTGATGAGGATCAAGGCGGCCAATGACGGCCGATGCGTATCCTCATCTCAGCCACTCCTCCGTTTCCCTCGCAGAATTGCCCTTTCCCCTCGGGGCGATGTGGCACCTGATGGGCGTTAGGCCTTCGCCAGGCCCGCGTCCTTTTCCGTGCGACCGGTGCAAGAAAGACTAACGGCCCCCCTTAGAGCAAACTGTTCTAAGAAGCTGGCATCCCACAGCCATCAATGTGGATAGCGATTGACGGAGCCACTTCCGACGGAATTCGAAGAGCACATGAACATCAAATAGAAACCGAGTGGGGAGAGCACCCAATGGACGCATTTCAGACCGCGGCCATAGTCCTCGTTGGCGGGACAGCCGGCTGGGTTTATTTGAAATTGAAGGAAAGAATTGAGTTCCTTGAGCACGAGGTCCGTTGGTTACGAAATGAGTTCGAAGCCATAAAACCGACGGAAACTAAGTCGGACTATGACTAGATTTCACCGCAGCATGACGGAACGATTTAGCATGATCCGGCTCTCAGGTAGCAGGAGTGTTTCTGCTGCTGCCGCGAGCATCTTGTGGCTGGCTTGTTGTCGTGGTGAAGCACATCATGGAGATGGCCGGGGGAACATGCCTGTTGAGAGTTTCGAACCCTCGTCAAATGCGAGGAGCCAGCCACGCGTCTGCGCCGAGAAGAACGAAATGCTCGACCCCTGCCATCCGGCGTAACCGTCCACTACGAGCGCCATAGATGGATCAGGATCGCGCCGGCGAGCAAGACGAGCCACTAGAGAGTCTGCTGGCGATCAGAATAGAGGTCGGGACCTTTTCGTCGGAGACGCACATCAGGGAGGTCCGATTTGCCGCCGCAAGCGTACATAGGGTGGAGAGCGCGGCATGTGCGCTAAGTGCAAAAAGCGGACATCACAGCATTACAGCCGAACCACGGCTCGCCTTGTTCAATTATTACGCCTCAAACACGTCGGGGATCTAGCTTGCGAGGCGCAACCAAACTAGCATTGCGCCTTTACCATTCAGTGCAGGCGCCACATCGACCTAGGCGATTCGAGGCATAACAGGGTGTATCGATCGCTACAAGCATGGACTTCACGTCGACGTCCTTTCCCGACATCTATTCCAAGCAAGGCGTGACGAGCACGTTTTGATCCAGTGTCCTCGCTATCCAATGCTCTCAGTTATCGAAGCCGGACATCTAGATGGCGATTCGCTAATGCGCATTTAGCGTGGCACAATATCCTGAGCGGTGTCGAATGAGACAGGATACCAACGCTGGCCAAACGTGCTCTTAGCAATCACGATTTGACCATTGCCATTGCGATTAACGTGCGCCACGCACAATGCCCGAGTTGCCCGACGTCGAGATCTTCAGACAGCGCTTCGAGCGCAAGGCGCGTGGACGGACCGTCTCCGAGGCCCGCGTCCTCGTTAGCCGTCTGCTCGATCGTGTCACGCCGAAGAAACTCAACCGGGCCCTGGTTGGCCAACGTGTGGTCGCTACCAAGCGTCACGGAAAGCATCTGTTTGTTGAGCTCGACGGTGGCTCCGTGCTCGCCCTCCATTTCGGCATGACGGGCGAAATTGTTCCTCTCGCGAAAGGCCGCGAACCGCCTCGATACACGGCCCTCCATCTCGTCTTCGATGATGGGACCGGCCTCGCGTTCACCTCGCGGCGCCGCCTCGGACATGTTGGGCTGGCCAAGACCGCGGAAGCATATATCCGATCGCATGATCTGGGCCCTGACGCGCTCAACCCGAAACTTGATCTCCAATCCTTTCAGGCTGAGCTCGGTTCGAGACGCAGTGCGATCAAGCCAGCTTTGATGGACCAATCCAAGCTCGCCGGAATTGGCAACATCTATTCGGATGAAATCCTATTTCAGGCGGGACTCAATCCTCAGAGGCTCATCGGTGACCTGGACCCGGCCGATACTAAACGATTATTCAAGGCTATGCGGCATGTGCTGCAAGCGGCCATCAAGCGAGGCATCTTGGCAGAAGAAGCCGAAGGTGGTGTTCCTAGAGACTGGCTACTGCCTCACCGCGCTAAAGGCTGCAAGTGTCCCCGCTGCGGCGCACCTGTTCAAGCGACGAAGATAGGAGGCCGCACAGCTTGGTTTTGCCCAAGCTGCCAGCCAAACTAGGAATTGGTTCTCGTGACGCTGCATTATTCCCTCGCTACCAAGGTCGCGGCCAGTGCCTAGCGCGCAAGGCTGAGGCCGCCTTGCGGAGCGAATGAGCAAGCGGTGAGTTCATGTCCGGCGCTGTAAGTGGGGAGCTCCTGATTGACGGTTCGCATGGCGAGGGGGGCGGCCAAATATTGCGAACCGCCACTTCTCTATCGGCAGTTACCGGGCGAGCGCTGCGGATCGAGAACATCCGGGCTGGCCGCCCTAGACCAGGCCTTGCTGCCCAGCACTTGACGGCGATACGCTCCGCCGCCTCGATGTGCGCCGCCGACGTGCGCGGCGAAACGCTCGGCTCCTCGACGATACGCTTCCATCCAACATCGGTTCCGCTTGCGGGGAATTACCGTTTCAACGTGGCTGAAGCCCGCGAAGGCGGCAGCGCCGGCGCAGCGGCACTCGTACTGCAGACAGTAACGATGCCCGCCGTCTTCGCGGCGGGCATGAGCCGCTTTCAAATTTTGGGGGGCACTCACATCGCCTCTAGCCCATCGTTCGACTACATCCGTGAGGTTTGGATACCGATCCTGCATCGCATCGGCATTAGGATGGAGGCAGAACTCAAGGCTTTCGGATTTTTTCCCGTTGGCCGAGGCGAGATCATCGTCCGCGTCGAGGGATCGGGACCGGGCTCAGCCGGGATGCTGCAACCGATCAACTTGATCGAACGTGGCCCCCTAATGTCCATAACGGGCCGGGCCCTCGCCGCTAATCTTCCCGCGCATATCCCGCAACGCATGGCTGACAGAGCGCGTGCTTTGCTGGAAAGATCTGCTCCGCGCATCGAAATTGAGCCCTTGCGCGTTCACGCGGCGTGCCCGGGCGCTGCCCTCTTCCTCGCTGCTGAGTATGAGCACATCCGGGTCGGCTTCAGTAGTCTTGGCGCGCGCCGTAAGTCTTCCGAGGCCGTCGCGGAAGAAGCCGTAGGTGCATTGCTTTCCCACAAGGAGAGCGGAGCGGCGCTGGATCCGCACCTTGCCGATCAAGTGCTCTTGCCATTGGCGCTTGCGAGTGCTCCCTCTGCCTTCACCTGCGAAGCCGTGACGAACCACCTTAAGACCAATGCCTGGGTGATCGAGCAATTCCGGGCGGCGCGTATCGCGATGGAA
>JAUVPN010000221.1 GCA_030598645.1 Hyphomicrobium sp.
AAGGGTCAATGACGATCCAGCCGGTCTTGCCGCGAACGAAGGAGATGTCGGAAAGGTCGAAACCACGGACCTGATAGATGCCCGGGACCACCTCGTAGAGCCCGTAATTGTTGTTCAGCACCGACTGGCGGAGCAGCGACGGATGGATGCTGTCGAACTCCTCTTGCTTTTCTAGAAACTGGAAGCGCTCCATATCCCAGGCGACGTGACCGGCGTCAGCCTTGATCTTGAGATCCTTCATAGGGGCGATGAAGCCCTTTTTCTGCTCCTCGAAATCTCTCTTGTCGGCAAACGGTAACGTGGTCTTTGCCTGCTTGAGCACCTCCTGCGTGAACTTCGACGGGGGCTTGCCCTTGGGATGGAAATGCCCTTTCAGAGGGTCAGCTTCTTGTGCCATCGCGGGGCTCTCATCGAACGCCACATGACGGGCTATGGCGAAAGCGGCTCCCGCGGCGGGGAGGGCTTTTACGAATTGTCGTCTGGTTGTCACGGGCGTTTCCTCCGACTTCATCTGGCACGTCTGTTATTTTTGTTTGGCGCGTAGCGGACGTCACGCGCCCGGGGCAGCATGTCTACTATTGGGGGCAAAGCGGACATTTCGTCAGAGCGTATTCTTGTAGATCACGCCGTCTTTCATGATGAGGCGGATCGTCTCGATGCTCTCCCCACGCGGCTTCGCGTCAAACCATTCCGAGTTAGCGCCGAGCACCGAGATGTCTTCCAGCGGATTGCCGTCGACTAGCAAAATGTCAGCGTAGGCACCATCCTCGACCACGCCAAGTTGGCCCGGATACGGATTGTTCTTACCTGTTAGTCGGGCGAGTTGGCCCGGAACCGAGGTCAACGCTTTGAGGGCTTCGAAAGTTCCAAACCATTTTGCGTGGAGGTACATTTGGTAATCGCGACCAGCGCGACCGCTCAGCTTGTCGCTCAGAACAATGTCGCTATTGAACACCATCTTTGGTTGGAACGTTTTGGCAAGGTTGAGGAATTTGTCGCGGGCCTTAGGAAACTGGATGACCTTCGGATATTGCGGTCCAGTTGGATCGCCGTAGACGGGGTGTTTAAGTGGCTCATCGGAGAACGCGCCAAGGTTAGTCGATAAGAACGCACCTTTTTCCTTGAGGAGCCGCATGCCGTCCTCGTCAATAAAATGACCGTGATCAATGCTTTTGACGCCAAGATTTATGGCCCGCTTTATACCGTCAGCCTGATAGATATGAACCGCAACATAGGTATCCCAGTTGGCTGCGGATTCGACCGCTGCTGAGATTTCCTCGGGAGTGTATTGGAGCGTGTGTAGGGGATCTTTCGCGGACGTAACGCCGCCACCGGCCATAATCTTGATGTAGGCGGCCCCGTTGGCAAAGTTCTCACGGGTGGCGTTGAGAACCGCAGGTACACCGTCTGCCAGGCGAGTGATCCTAAGCTGCTCCAAGTTGGACATCTGCCTGCCTGCCTGAGCAGGGTTGAGCTGGCTGCTCAGCCGCAGATCCCCGTGTCCCGATGTTTGCGATATATACGCCCCTGCCGGGTAGATGCGCGGCCCGACGAGATCGTCCCGGTCAATGACGCGCTTAAAGCCCCCACCCATGCCGCCCATATCACGCACAGTCGTAAAACCACTCATCAGAAACTCGCGTGCGGCCGCGGCCGTTATTGCACCGATCTCTTCCCAAGTTGCCGCCTCCCAAGCAGTTAGACCGCCCTCAAGGATCATGTGGGTTAAGTGCACATGGCTATCGATCAGGCCCGGCATCAGCGTGCGCCCGCCGCCATCGATCACAGTCGCATCTGCGCCGGCTTCGATATCGCCTTTGGCGACCTTCTTGATGAGATTGCCTTCGACGAGAACGCTCATGCCTTCTTCAAGTCTGTCGCTCTTGCCGTCGAAGACATTGACGTTGGTGAAGAGAACCTGCGGCTTTGACTTCTCTTCTTGCGCGACGGCTGAGGCTGCGAACGGAAGGGCGGCGGCCAGACTTACTGCCAGAAGTCGCTTCTTGATGCACATTAGATTTAACGCTCCGCTACGAATTTATCCACAGTGGCTGCATCCCAACTCAAGTGCTCAAGTCGGAATACGTTAGCATTGTAAGAGCCCCAAAAAACAACGTAAGCAATTGGCATTTCTTGTAATGCATCGTTGTATGCGGAGGCTCATTGCGCGGAAAACTTATGAACCGGTCAAAAGTACAATTGATACATAGTTTGCCTTGGTGTGTTTCACGCTTGCTACTCTCCGCTCACCCTCGCGGAGCGCCCCATCCCTCTGGGCAACCCCTTCCCCCCGGGTACAGTAGCCATTGGAAGGCGTTGATCCCTGCGGATCGACGTCTTTCTTTATTTGCCCCGCAGATTGCATCCGGCGGAGCCACGGCAACTTCCTGATGCAGGCTCTTGGTAGTTCGCAGACGCGCCATGCATAAACGTGCATGTTTGCATTAGGTGGTGACAGGAATACAGCTCACGCCTCTCCCCCGCACATTTACCCGCTAACCAAAATTGAGTTGACCCCTATCTTGCCTTCGAGTTTTCTCTGATCCTCGGCTATCCGCAATCCCACGCGGAGTGTTCCTGGGGAGAGGGCTACCCCAGCGGGGTGGGCACAGTAGCCACCGAGAGGCGCTGGTCACGGCGGACCAGCGCCTTTCCTTTTCCGCTCGGTGGTCTTTACTCGTGGACCGATGGACAATCGATGTCACGCCGTTGCCGCAACAACGACCTCACCGTTGCACCGCTACTTGGGGTTACTCATCTCAGTGCATTGGCTAAATGCCAAATGTCCGCATGCGGGGACGAAGCGGCATCACCGACGCAACCTTCAATGTCTGCTTTTGACCAAAATTAGAGATCGAAAACCAAACAACAGATCTTGCCCCATCGAAACTTAGAAACTGATGTCGCTTCGTTGGGGCAGCCGACACCAGTTGAGTGTTGGCTACTGCGCCGTCCGAAGGGAGATGATATAGCCCGCGAGATCGCGGATCTCTTTTCGCGTGAGGTTCGGATCGGGCATCGGTGGATGTGGAGCCATGAGCCAATTGGTCAATGCTTTGACCGATTGATTGGGCCGATTGGCGACGGCCGAAAAACTCGGCACGTCGACTTGCGTGACAGCGTCGGTGGCGTCTTCGGTCAAATGGCAGCCAACGCAAAGTTTGCGTGCAAGGTCTTGTCCGTTCGCGACCTCGGGCACAGTCGATTCCGGCTCGTTCGGTTCTATTCCCAGCTCGTACTCCTGAGCATTGCTGATCATCGGCCAACTGAGCAGGACTATGATCGCGCCGGTTAATGCGCTGCTCCGCGCACCTCGCGCAAGAATGTAACCCCAGCCAGGGAAGTGAATTTTTGGCATTGTCATTTTTCTCGTGTTCAAGATAGAAGGCCGTACTGTCGCAGCTAACGCCCACTCAGATTTTGACACACTAGAGACTTGCTCAAGCGCTGGAAGAGGCGATCTGAATCCATTGATCGCATGGAGTTGATCCGGTGCAAAGGGGCTAAACGAATATCCGACTTTAGGAGAATGAGTCACGCTCCCACTTTGACTTCTGAGCCGAAGGTTACATTGAGGCCGGCATCAATTTTCGAAACGATCCGATCAATGTCATGTGTCAGCAATGGTGCCGAGACGAAGCCCGCACCAATCGACCCAAGCTCTTCAATAGCACTTGGCCTTTCATGAACTTGAAACAAAGCGTAGCCGTTGCCTCTGCACGACCAGCCACAGCGGACGTCAATGGTGCACGCCATCAAACCGGTCGCACTCACGGTCCCCCACGTCGCCCAGGCCTTGAAGGCTTGACGCATTCGGCCAGGAATCACAAGTAGTCCTACTAAAGATATTCATAGATTCATGCCTCACAAGCTGCGCACACCGCAGCATGTGAGGCATGAATTCAAATCAGCTTATCTCTTGGAAAATCGAGCAAGATCTTTCAGAGACTAGCACTGGCCTCGTCACATCTTCTCGATGTTTACCTCAGCGCTTCACTGTTTCCGTTACCGTCGTTGCCATCGTCGATACGACTTCTGTGGCATCTTCGTGAACTTTCATGGATAGACTCATCCACTCGTTAAATTGCGTCATCATGCGCGTCATGTAGTCATGAACGAAATTTGCTTGAATGCTCTGGAACTCTGACAGTGTCTTCGCTTTGGTCAGCGCTTGGGCCGCGTCCAAGGTAGCGTCGAAGTTCACGGTCATATTCTGCAAGACCTGATCACCGACAGCTTTTGTCGCCGTGGCCTGGACAACGGCAGCTTCGGTAAGGCTCGAAGAGATAGCAAGCCAGGAGGATTGCGTTTTCTTGAGGCCCTCCTCAACCATTTCCCGGACTGGTTCGGGCATATGGATTTGGGCACCTTGAATCATCTCGCTTAGTGGCGTCGTTAGCTGCTGGTTCACGTTCAACTCCTTGGGACCACAGACTGGGCACTGTGCATTTCGACCCTTCACATACTGAAAGGCCGCGTCGGAGACATGCCGGGATATGGTAAATTTCCGATTAAGACGAAGGTTGGGTGGCGAACTGCTATTCCCTCCTTACTTATGCCGTCGCAATCATGTGGGAGCCAAGGAAGGCCCGCGCTCATTCAAATTCGGCCTCACGACTCACGCGGCTTTGACGATGCGATTTTGCAGATCAAGCACGGCCATCATGTATCCGATACGATCATCAACCGCTTCGGCGAATAGTGAAAAATAATCCGAGCCTTCAGGCACGATTTCGCCGATGACTTCTCCATATTCGAAACGTAACTCCGCTTCATGCTTGCGCGCGATGGTGCGCATCTTGGCATTTTCAGCCA
>JAUVPN010000255.1 GCA_030598645.1 Hyphomicrobium sp.
GCTGGCAAAGTTGGTCATGGCTGTGACGATCGATGCCAGCAGTTGGCCCAGCCCCAATTGTTGCGCAATTCCTCTGATGAGCTCCTCGTGCTTCAGTCCGGTGTAAGCAGCGATTTGGTCGAGCAGCAAATTCAAACTTTTCGCAAAATCAGCCGAGCTTGCACCGATCGCGGTGACATTGGTGATGACCACGGTGATGGCAAACAGACTCGCGGCCAGCATCGTCAATAGGGCAAGGACGAGCGAAAGGCCGCGAAGTGGTCCCAGCCACCGCGACCACAAGCGCTGGTAGCCCTTAGCCAGTGCATTGATGAAAAACCAGAGCAGCAGGGCCACCGCCAGCGGAATGAGCACGCCTGCGCCATAGACGAGCAACACGACCACAAGCAACAAAAGCCCAGCGATCAGGAACGCTTTGGTGAGGGGCCCTTGCCGGATCTGTCGCCCGTCATCTTCGGGAGGAGTAGGAGGTTGTGTCGCTTGATCTGCGTTGGGCATGTGCGAACCCCGTTGGACGTGCCTCTTCGTTCGCCTAGCGCTATTGCGACTGGGACGCAACACCGGCCGGCAGCCACTACTTCGTTTCTTCTGGCGCGCGATGGTAGACGTCATCCGATCGGATGATGTCATCTTCACCGAGATAGGTGCCAAGCTGCACCTCAATCAGCTCAAGCGGTACCTTGCCGGGGTTCTCAAGCCGGTGCCACTGGGTCGCCGTGATGAACGCACCTTCGTTCTCCTGAATGAGTCGCTCATCATTGCCAATCGTCACCTTGGCCATCCCCTGTACCACAACCCAGTGCTCCGAACGGTGGTGGTGCATTTGCATGGAGAGCTTTCCGTCAGGCTTCACGTACAGGAGCTTGACCTGAAAGTGCGGGCCGATACTGAGCGTCTCGAAGTAGCCCCATGGTCGATAGTTCCTAATGTGCTGCTGATGTTCGTTACGGTTTGCCTGCTTCAGCCGCGCCACAATGCTCGAGACATCCTGCGAACGGCCCTTATCGGCCACGAGTAGCGCATCGGGCGTGTCGACTATGACAAGATCTTTCACACCGATCGTCGACACTAGGGCATTTTCGCTATGTATGTAACAGCCGCTTGTATCTATCAGGACGGCGTCACCTTGGATCGCGTTGCCATTCTTATCGTGGGGTGCAACCTCCCACAGTGAGCACCAGGAACCCAGATCGCTCCATCCCACATCTAATGGGAGCATAGCGGCGGCATTGGTCTTTTCCATTACCGCGTTATCGATAGACAGATTGGGCGCGCTTGCAAAGGCGGTCTTCTCTAGTCGCAAATAGCCCAAGTCTTCGCTCGCCTTGTCGAGCGCGTCACGGCCGGCTTGAAGGATCTCTGGTTCGAGACGCTCAAGCTCTTCCAAAAACATGCGGGCGCTCAGAACGAAAATGCCGCTGTTCCAGAAATAAGTCCCAGCAGCAACATAAGCCTCCGCCGTCGCCCGATCCGGCTTTTCGAAAAAGGCATCGACTGCAAAGCCATCACCTGCGCCGTCAAGTGATGCCCCCCGGCGAATGTAGCCATAGCCGGTATGGGGTTCGCTCGGTGTAATCCCAAAGAGAACGAGCTTCCCCGTGGCAGCAATGTCCGCAGCGCATTTGATGCTCTCAATGAAGCGCTGCGCGTCTCGCACCACATGATCGGACGGCATCACCGCTAAGATGGCATCCTCATCCGAGCGCTTAGCAAAAAGAGCCGCCACCGCAATCGCAGGAGCCGTGTTGCGCGCGATCGGCTCTAAGATAATCGCTTGCTCCTCAAGACCGGCGCGCGCTAGCTCAGCGCTGACTAAGAAGCGGTGATCGTTATTGCACATGATTATTGGAGCAGTACAATTCTCGCCGAAGCGGGCCCGCTTCAGCGTGGCACCAATCAGGGTTTCGCCTTTGCCGTCAAAAAAGTTGATGAATTGCTTGGGATACATGGCTCGCGATAGGGGCCACAAACGCGTGCCCGAGCCGCCAGACAAGATGACAGGAATGATCATGGGCACTCAGCGATAGTGGGCTGCTTACTCGAGCATGCGTGCCAAGCAGTGCACGCGAGAAAAGGGGGCAGAGGAGGCAATCGGTCTTATTGCTCTTGGCGCTGCTTTACAACACGTATAGAACAATAGGTAAAGAAACCGAGCTCGAAAATTCCAATCAGCGTTCCAACAACGGCGCGTAATCCCTCTGACATCGGGGTAGCCTCCAGCCGAGCGGTGTGGTTACGGCCCGCCTATGTCGACTTCAAGCTCAAATCGTCATCCTGGTTGCAGAATATGTTCATGCCACGGCGCGAGCTGGATGCGCCGCCTGTGTTGCGGGCGGTTCACCTAGAGTCGCGACGTCCACTTCCTGACGCGCTTGACAGACAGCGCTCACATTTGTGCGTTCACCGCCGATGAGCGTCGCAAATGTTAGGCAGACTATCTTGAGATCGAGCCACAGTGCCGCATTTTTAATGTACCAGACATCAAGCGCACTCTTGTCCTCAGGCGAGATATCTCGACCGCCGTTCACCTGGGCCCAACCTGTTAGCCCGGGTCGGGCTAACAGGCGATAACTCTGCTCCTGGCTTTGATCCACGGGGAGTAAAGGTCTCGGACCCACGAACGACATATCGCCGGCGAGAATATTGAAGAGCTGGGGAAGTTCGTCCAATCGCGAACGGCGCAAGAAACGCCCTATAGCGGACGAACGCTTTTCATCTGGCACGCGGTATCCAGAGTTGTCATGGGCCACGCGCATGGTCCGGAATTTAAAAAGCTTGAGCGGGCGGCCGCGCAAACCAGGTCGCTGTTGCCAGAAAATGGTTGGAAGCCCCACATCGATGGCAACGATGAGGGTCACCATCGCCATGAGGGGCGCCAACAAAACGATCAGACAGACAGCGCCGATGACGTCAAGTGCACGCTTTGCCCGCCAATATGGTCGCACCAAAGCCGGCGTAAGGTCGGCCGAAATCGACGGTCGACGTCTATCGTTTGCCGTGCCCTCCTGCTCATTCGGTGTCGTTGCGGTCCTGTCTCGATCCTCATGTAATCCGATACGCTCGGCAAAGAGATCAATTTGAATATCGGACTCTCTCTCTACGCGCAGGAGGGCGCGCTGAGCGATTGTTTTCAAACTGTCAAACGACTGGGTCACAACAATGCGATTAACGAATACACCGTGCAACTCGAGGTCCCTAAGCACGCTCTCAAGCTGCTCGGCCGTTCCCAAGATCATGTATTGGCGCAAACGTCGCCCGGAGTGGCGATCGGTGCGTCCCAAGAGCCCGGCAACTTTAATGCGATCCTTCGTAAACTCGTTGACTGACCGCACAAAAAGTTCGGCGACAGTGTTGAGACCGACAACGAGCACGGTCTCCACGGCCTCGGCCTTTGCGGTATTCTCGAGTCGTTGCGTAGATTTGGATTTGCGTATGTCATGCCGCAGCCTCATGGACACGCGCACACTGACCAGCGCAGCGATGATCAATAACCCTTGGAGGATGGGAAGCGCCCGAGCGACGCCTTCCAGCCTGTTCAAGACAAACCCAACTCCGACCGCGCCGAGCACGATAAGGGTGCTCGCCCCGACAATGCGAAGATAGTCCCATAGTGAGCTAAACCGCCAGAGCGCCCGGTTTAGACCGAAAGCGGGGAAGATGACGGTGGCAGCGAGAAGCGATGCACCGAGATATGGGAGCAATTCATAGAATCGATTGAAGGAAACCGAGAAGTTGTCGCGCAGAACGAGGGCGAGGACTGTCGCAACTGCAACCAAAGAAAGGTCAACTAGCAAAAGTAAGAACCGCCGCATGAGCCACCCCGCTCGTATTCCGGATGAATGCATGACTCAATTTCACAATGCAGGCTGTGGATGCTTAAATAGCGGGCCGAGCTCGGAGTAAATGGTGCGACATGAGATTTTCCCCGCAACGCACAATTCTTCGTGTGGATTTCGCAGTTCTTGGTCAAAGTGTTGCGTTCAACCAACAGTTTCGAAGGTCGATCAATCGCCTGAGGGACGTCCTTCCAGGCGCGCAAGTGTTGCCCGGCTGAGCGATGCGTCCGTGCGTCAATCGGGGGCCCTCAATTCCTAATTGTGCAATTAACGCTTGCGGGGTCTTAATTGAGGTCCTCGCGCACCGCAGGAGTTTTTTTGTGAAGCCCGTGCGGCCCATTTAATCCGCCTATGAGACCAAAGACTGTGGCTCGCGAAATATCGAACCGAAGAACCGGCTTAAGCCGGCC
>JAUVPN010000283.1 GCA_030598645.1 Hyphomicrobium sp.
AAGGTAAAGGCACAGCGTAAGGCGACGGCAGAGAAGCTGTTGACCGACCGCGTCATGACTCGTGAAGAGCTGATCAAGCTCGGGCTCCTGTCCGAAAAAGACGTGAATTGATCTGAGCTAAAACCTTCCACTCCGATAGGACCAGCGGTCCGCCAAGGTATCCTTGGCGGACTTAGTGTTGGTCATCGTAGCGAGTAGCATCCACAGGCCGCTGAAGTTGCGAAGCATCAGGGATGAATAAGGGCGTTTCCCCAGTTGCGCGTTGGCGATGAACCGCGCAGCGCCAGCCTAAAGGCGAGACTCAACCGAGACATCACCGGGCAATTTTGGAGCGACCCTTTGGGCGCACGAGATCCAAGAGATCTCCAATGTAGGCGGCCATTCGGCTTACCAAGAGGAAGAGCCGCTGACGGGTGCAAGGGGACATTCGAGCGGCACGGTAGAAAAGTCGGTCTTCAAGTCTGTAAAGTGCATTTTGCATCAATTATCACCGCCCCACGCATACCGAGAGCTGGCGCTGATTTGGTTAACGAAACCTTAAGGCGGCACCGCTTTGGATATAATGACGCGCTCAGCACCTTGCGGATCGAGGCGCCCAAAGTGTCCGGCAGATGCCTACGGCGCGCGAATACCTGAGGAGCGATGGAGATGCAGCTATCAACCATCCCGTTCCTGATTGCCGGTCTTTTCGGGTTCGTCGGTTGGCTGGCGCTCCGCGCCGAGCGCCGTAATGCCATCACACGCCTCGAACGACTAGCGACTTGGGCGGTTCTCGCCATTCTGGCGGTCTGGGCAGTTCTGAGTGCCCATCTTGCGTCGAGTGGCACCTACTTGGCGCCGGGACTGCTGGAATGGCTGCCAGGCTTGTGGTTGCCGCTCGTTCCGTTTGCCATCGTTGGCGTCGCACTCGCGATCTCCGGCGACTTTCGGCATGCCCTGGTCGGCATTCTCGATGTGACGCCACCGCAATGGCTCGTCTATGTCCAGGCTGCGCGCATAACCGCGCTTGGCACCCTGATCAAAACGATACAGGGCACGTTCCCGCTCCATTTCGAGCTCGGCGTCGGCATCACAGACCTGTTGTTCGGCTTGTCGGCCCTATGGATCGTGTGGGCGATCCGGCGCCGTGCAATCGGCTGGCGCGGCCTTGCGTATTGGAACCTGCTTGGCTTTGCCATCGTCGCCCTGCCGGCGGGACCACTTGTGCAAATGGGCCTGCCGGGGCCGCTGCAGGTGTTTGAAGGGCAACCGGCGAGCGAAGCACTGCTCGTCTACCCGATGGCGCTGGCGCTGACCGTGATCGTCCCGTTCTTCGTGATGCTAAACCTGTGGGCCGCCGCTTGGTTATTCCTGCGCCGCCCGGAAATCGCATGAAGCGCTTGCCTTGCGCGCAGGGGAGCATTGAAAAGGCGCCCGACCAAAGGCCGGGCGCAAGTCATATGTCCACCGCAGACCGCCATCGCGTGGTGGCAAAGTGACATTACAGCGGCCCGTGAATGGCCATGCGCCTCAAACGGGCCGGCGCAATAAATGGATCACAACCAGCGGGTGCGTCACGCTCAAGGACATGATGGGCAGGTAATCGCAGCGCGCGGTGGCGAGTTGCCAGTGGGGCTAAAGCTGCCCGAGTATTTCTGCATCGATTAGCGCCTCAAGATTTCCCAGCCCACCGCATGAAACAGTCTCGCAAGCCTGCTATTTGCCTTCCAACAGCCACTCGCCGCTGCCGCCTTCGTGATGACAGCAATACTTGACGACGGTCACTTCATCGAGTTCGCGGAACTTGTCGAGGTCGACAGGCGCGTTGCCGTCGAGAAAGAAATCGTACTCCATCCTATCGGCAGTCTTTGTAATTGACTTGATGTTCATGCCAGGAATAGCGCCATGTTCCGAAAGTATGGTGCCCTTCATCGTTTTGCCGCCGAAATCTCCTGATCCCTCCTGCCATGTCCTGACAATATCATCGGCAGAAATATAGTTCTTCAGCTTGAACGGCTTCTCACTGATCTCCAGGACGTGCTCGATGTCGTCATTCTCTAGTCTTAGGACGTAATTATCGCCCTTCCCTTCAATCTCACCCTCGTCTGCGATGAGGACATAGAGGAATGGGCGGGTGCCCGTGTCTTCCATCTGCTGCGCGAGGGCACTTGCCGGCGACAAAAGGAGAAGAGCTGCAGCGATGTGACTGGCGAAGTCGAACATCTTTTCCTTCATTTGTATCCTCCATTACTGTGAGCCGGCAGTCGGCAGATGCGCTTTCAGAGTCAGAACCGACCGAGCGTTCTGCGCGAAGAAGAGACCGCAAAGACATCGGTAAATGTCGCGGGATGTTAGCTTGCGTGCGACGACGAAGACCAGGCAACGCCGCGTGAACGTGTCGATCACCACTTAGCTGTACTCCATCACAAACCAGCCAATTCATCCTTCGGGAAGGATTTCAAGCACCACCTCTGAAGGGCGGCAAAGGCGCACGCCTTTGGGCGTCGCAACGATCGGCCGGTTGATGAGGATGGGATGAGCGATCATGAAGTCGATGAGCTGGTCGTCCGTCCATTTGGTGTCATCGAGACCAAGCTCATCGTAAGGCGTGCCCTTCTTGCGGAGAAGATCACGTACCGGAATGCGCATGGCTCCGATCAGCTCAACCAGTCGCTCACGCGTAGGAGGTGTTTTCAAGTATTCGACAACCTCGGGCTCCTCGCCTCGCTGGCGGATCATTGCAAGCGTATTGCGAGAGGTTCCGCAAGCGGGATTGTGATAGATCGTGATGCTCATGATGGTACGCGTTCGCAGTCGTGTCGCGAGAGTAGGATGGCTCCGTCCGCCAATTCTTGCGTAACATCAATTGACAGTACGTGGAACCAATCTGACGGTCTCACTCATTCGACACGAGCCGGGAAATAAAAGCTATCGGTACGTAACTGCCGCAGACTTACACTTTGGGACCCCTCCGCCTGTGTGGTGGCAAAGCAAAGAAGGCTTGGGTCTGCAGCGATCGAAAAGCGGCCACAGCGGGAGCGATGCAGATCCTCAATGATGAGAATCGAAAGTGGTGGATCCTCGTCGCCATGGGCGGGGTCGTCGGCCTGATTCTGCTCGATGAGACGGTGGTCGGTGTCGCGTTGCCATCGGTTAAACGTGATCTTGGCCTCTCCCAGGTCGCCGCTCATTGGGTGATCAACGCTTATTTGCTTGTCTTCGCCGGTCTAGCCGCCGCCGGCGGAAAGTTGGGTGACGTGCTTGGCCTCAAGCGGCTTTTCATCCTCGGTGTCGCG
>JAUVPN010000247.1 GCA_030598645.1 Hyphomicrobium sp.
AGTCAAGGGGCTGGTCATAATCGAGATGGGGCACCGCGTCGATCTTTTGCTCGTCGTAGCTGATGCCCACGGCCACAATAGGCTTGAGCTTGCGCAAAATCTGAAGAGAACGGTCGTAGAACCCACCCCCGTAGCCAAGGCGGTAGCCTTTTGCGTCGAAGGCTAGCAGCGGTACCAGCAAAACGTCGGGCTCGTATACAGTCCGAGACGGCAGAGGCTCGGCGATCCCCCACGCCGCAGAAGCCATCTCATCACCGGGTGCCCAGGCGCGGAAAATTAGCGGCTGGCCGTGGCCCTGCATCGCTGGCAGACACAGACGATGGCCCTTGGCGGCAAGGCGTAGCAACAATTGCAGAGGATCAATTTCTTCTCGGATAGCGGAAAAGCCCGATACCACCGCACCGGGATCAAGCGCCAGGAACTCGAGACCATGTAAAGCAAGCCGCTCGCCTGCGCGCGGGCCATGCTTAACGTGAGCGGCGGCGCGCCGGTTACGCGCCAAAGTCCTCGCCGCCGATTTATCGTTCACTGCCATGATGAATACAAAGAAGATAGCCGCGGTGGCCGTCGAAGCAATGATCCCGCGTGGTCCCTACAAAAACGTAGGTGGGCGCCATGTGTCCGAAGCCACGACTTCGGCAGTGATAGCTCCCGTGCGGATCTTATAGGCCCCCGGGAACATATGTGCCTCTAACGGGCCCCGCAGCTGAGTCAAATGTAGCCGTGGAGAGTGAATTTTCCAAATACTACGCAAAGGCATGCGAAAATTTAAGATGATGCGTTGCCCGATAGCGCTCCTGGCTCAAAGTTGCTGCCAGTCAGCGTGACTTTGCGACGCGGGTTCTCCATCGTCTGCTTGGACTGGCCATCACCACCCAAGGTCTCGGTCAGCACGATGGCCTCCCGAAGCTCAATTGCAACTTAAAGCGCGGCCAATGCGAGCAAGCGCTGCGCGCCCACGTTAGCAAAATCGTACGTTAGATCCTCCATATGCGAATCGGCGCACGCCGCCCTACCCATCCTCTGTGCGATTGCATCGGAACGAGCGACCCTTTAGATCAACCGCGACTTGGTCTATCGCCCCTGCTAACACGGGACTATACGCAGCCCATCAAACGAATCAGGCTTCGGTTTCGCTCATATGCTGCAGTGAATCGATAACCCAATCGATGCGATTGACCACCTCGTCGCGGCCTTGCTCAAGACCAGTGATGCGTGCCCCTGCTACTTCTAGTTGGGCCTTCAAGCGATCGCGCTCTTTTTCCAATGACTTGATCCGCGCCTCAAACTTCAGCTTCGCCCCTGAAGACGCTTTAGACGACGCTTTAGAAGGCGCCTTTGCTGCCCGGGACTTCCGCTTTGCCGGCCGTTTGGATTTCTTCGCTTTGGGCTGAGCCATCCGCCAAAGTCCCTCTTCTCCGTTGTCGCCCGGTGGCCTCGGGCGATCCACGTGTCCCCCCTGCAATAACATGACCTTATTGGCACCGGCTCGCACGCGTCAACAAACGAAACCCTGCCTAGCGCATACCCCACAAGAAATAGCAGCAGAGTAAAATGTTAAGTCAGATTCCGGTGGCGAGGTATGCCTCATTGACAGGGCTTGGCGACGTCAACTTAATGGCTTCGCTTTGCGCTCAGGCGACTCTGAGACACAAATGCCCGGTTTCGGTAAGAAATTCCGCCGCCAGGCATTTTGGAAACAAAAGACTCGTAGGGAGGAAATGATGGCAGTGAAAGTCGCGATCTCTGGATTCGGCCGCATCGGCAGAAACGTGCTGCGGGCGGCCGCAGAGGCCCAACGCAGCGACATTCACTTCGTCGCCATCAACGATCTAGTGCCGGCCAAGGATAATGCCCACCTCTTCAAATATGACAGCGTGCACGGACCATTTCCAGGCCAGGTGACTGTCGACGGGGACTTGATGGACGTCGGCTTGAGCGAGCCAGTCAAGGTGCTGGCCGAAAAAGACCCCACCAAGCTGCCATGGAAAGACCTTGGCGTGGATATCGTAATGGAATGCACGGGAATTTTCACAGCCAAGGACAAGGCCGTAGTGCATCTAAATGCCGGCGCCAAGCGCGTGCTCGTATCCGCTCCGTCGACGGGGGCGGACATCACAGTGGTCTACGGCGTAAACCACGAAAAGCTCACTCCCGACGATAAAGTTGTCTCAAACGCTTCGTGCACGACCAACTGTCTCGCCCCTGTTGCCAAAGTATTGAACGACCTGGTTGGCATCCGATCGGGCTTCATGACAACGATACACGCCTACACTAACGACCAGCGCATCCTCGATCAGGCGCATAAAGACATGCGGCGCGCCCGCGCTGCGGGGCTGTCCATGATACCGACTTCGACGGGTGCGGCCTCCGCTGTCGGCCTCGTACTGCCAGAGCTCAAGGGCAAACTCGACGGCACAGCGATACGCGTGCCGACACCAAACGTCTCGGTCGTCGACCTGAACTTTATTCCAGGCCGCGAGACAACGGCAGAGGAAATCAACAGGGCAATGGCACATGCGGCGCAGCAGGAGATGAAAGGCGTGCTGGACTATGTGACAGAAGAACTCGTCTCCATCGACTTCAATCACTCACCTTACTCGTCCAATTTCGATTCTACGCAGACGCAGGTCGTCGAGGGGCAGCTCGGACGCGTGCTGTCTTGGTACGATAACGAGTGGGGCTTCTCTAACAGGATGCTCGACACCGCTGTCGCCATGGGCAAGCTGCTTTAGGCCGCAGCGGGGAGCAGGTCGGCGAAGACGAAGCCGTCACGATTCTGGACCTCGCCGACGCGAACGTCGATGGGGCGCGCAAACATTGGCCCGGCAAAGACGCAGGTGTGAAACTCGCCGTTCTCGCCGCAAGGGTCAACCCCGTCGGGAAGCTCGGCAATAAGCACCTCGTCAAACGTGTGCCCGGCGAAGCTAGCGGAGAGCTTTTTGGGATCGACGCAAGTGAGGTGCGCTTTAAGCCCGCCCGCAATCATCTCGTGCGCCAGGGCACGCGTGTCGCGCCCCCATAACGGAAAGAGCGGCTCAATGCCGGAGTCTGAGAGCTTCTCCTCCCGGTAGGCGCGAATGTCTTGCAGGAAAAGATCGCCGAACGCCATCGCCGCAACGCCCGCCGCCTTCTGCTCGGCCACGAAACCGCCGAGCGCACGTTCGTAGGCCTCGTTGGGACACGGCCACGGGATCTCGATGACATGGAGCGGCAATTCCGCCGCCTCAGCCTGCGCCTCTAAGAGCTGGCGCCGCACGGCGTGCATGGCGACGCGGTCGAAGGCGGCGTTGAGGGTGGTGAAGAGCCCTGCGACTTCGATGCCCGGCATCTGCCGCAGAACGTGCAGCGACCATCCCGAATCCTTGCCCGTGCTCCAGCTCAGAAGCGTTTTCATGCGTGCCCCCGCGCATTGCGGTCTTCGCCAAAGGACCTTATCGCTGGTCTGATGGGGAAGGACCAGCATATCGTTATCCTGACCGGCGCAGGGCTGTCTGCTGAATCCGGACTGTCGACGTTTCGCGACAAGGGCGGCATCTGGTCGAAGTACGATTACCGCGACGTTGCCACGCCGGAAGGCTTTGCACGCGACCCAGGCCTCGTGCTCGACTTCTACAATCAACGCCGCCGCGGGCATGCGCACGTGGCACCCAACGCGGCGCACATGGCATTGGCCCGCCTGGAGAGCGAACACTCCGGCGAGGTGATCGTTGTCACGCAGAACATCGACGCGCTGCACGAGGCGGCTGGTTCCCAGCACCTGATCCACATGCATGGCGAGTTGCTAAGGGCACTATGTGCAAGCTGCGGCGCACGCCATCCCTGGGAGGAAGACATCGCTGGAGACACGCCATGCCCTGCGTGCGCCAAGACCGGCGGGATGCGCCCAGACGTCGTGTGGTTCGGCGAGATGCCCTATCACATGGAACGCATCGCAGCGCATTTGAGCAAGGCAGACCTGTTCATCTCCGTCGGCACCAGCGGGAACGTCTATCCGGCAGCCGGGTTCGTCGCCGAGGCGCGCATCAATGGCGCCCACACAGTGGAACTCAACCTGGAACCATCCGAAGGCGCCAGCCTCTTTGCCGAAGCAATCCACGGCCCTGCAACCGAGGTCGTTCCAGCCTACGTCGAACGATTGCTTGCAGGCTAGCGCCGGAAGATGGCAACGGCCTCAATGTGGGCTGAAAAGAGAAACTGGTCGATTGGTGTGATGGCAACCAGCCCGTAACCGCCGTCGATCAGCGTGCGCGCATCGCGCGCGAGCGTGGCGGGATTGCACGAGACCGCCGCAATCACTGCAACTTTCGAATTGGCTAGCGTGGTAGCTTGCGCGGCTGCACCTGCACGCGGA
>JAUVPN010000241.1 GCA_030598645.1 Hyphomicrobium sp.
CATCGACTCTGTTAGCAGACGGCGACCGGCCGGAGCTCAAAGGCTAATCCGACCGCGGTCGAGAACTCGCACGCCAGATTGGCTCAGCACCAACGCTGGTTGGCAAGATACGTCGAACGGCATTCGCAGTTCGAGGCTATTTTCATTCCCGGGCGCTAAGCGTAGGGGCGCTGTGCTGCTCGCGGTGGGCTGGTTACGGAATTGACCGGCCGCATCGTTCAGGTTTATTTGTTAAGTGTAATTTCACATTGAATTTATGCTTTCGGGTAATTCGTCGGAAAAGTCTTTTTGGCGTAGCTTTACGACTTTGAAAGATGACCAACCGAGGCTGCGCGCATGTAGGCGTCCGCGCACATCGTGACTGGAAACGAACACAGAAAACGCTCACAGTTCGTTCGCTGCCCTCTGGCACGCGGGCAGCGGAAGCTTACCCGTCTACCACCTTGTGAGGCTGGAGATCTCGCCTTTCGCATATTCTGCACGCCGGAACAGTCCCACCATCGTTCGCGCGATCATCATCACCTGACGCAGCGCGCACGCTACCACCTGCGCAACGCGACTTGGCGACGGGTCTCGACACCGGCCGGCGCCGTGCAAACTTTCGTATTTGAGCCGGACGGGCGAACCCGCGGCACAGTGCTCCTTGTCCACGGCTGGACCAGTGAGGCAGCCTTTATGACGGCATTTATTGAGCCGCTGCGCCGGTCTGGTTTGCGTGTGGTATTATTTGACTTCCCAGCGCACGGACATAGTCCCGGGCGGCGCACAAATTTGGCTGATTGTGCACGCGCCATGCTCAGCGTGTGTCAGGCCTTTGGGCCAATCGACGCGGCAGTTGCCCATTCCTTCGGTGGATTCGTGGCGCTTTTGGTCGCTGAGGGTGGCCCACCTCTGCCACAGGCGCACCCAATCGAACGATTTATTCTGGTCGCCTGCCCCAATCGTCTCAGCGACGTCACGAGTGATTTTAGCGCTCAGCTGGGCCTAACGCCGGCCGCGCAGCGCGCCTACGAGCACCATCTGGAACGCGTTGGGCACAGGCCGGTCAGCACATTTTCGACGGATAGGCTTCTGAAGACGGTCGGCGCGCCTACTCTCGTCATACACGGGACTGACGATAGCGAAGTGCCGTTCCATAACGCTAAGACGATCGCGAACACCAGCGCGGACGTCAAGCTGCAAGCATTTGAAGGCTTTGGCCATCGGACGATCCTCTACGCACCGCAAGTTATGCGCGCGGTGATGAACTATCTGTCTCCCCGTCGGCAGACTCACGCCCCTCAGCGACAGATTTCGCATGGCGCGGCGGCCGCTCTTTGAGGCGTTCCGCACCTTCCGATAACCCCCAAATTTTCTGCACCCCCCGTTCCTTGAGCGTTTTAAGCGCAGCCTCAATGCTATATGGACCCCCGGGTACAACCGAGCGATAGGGGATCAAGATGCTGAACGGTCGGCCTCGATATTGGTTTCGGGCGGCATTTGCCGTTCTTATATGCGTCCTGATGGCAAACACTGCCGGCGCAGTGACCTTAGGAGACGTTTCTGGATCTGAAATCCGCAATGCCAACCCGGGCCAGATTATCCGCGTTTGGCCGCAGGCGGGTGGTGCACCTAATAACGCTAAGGCTTACCGCGTTCTCTATCGTTCAACGGGACTTAAAGGCGAGCCGATCCCCGTTTCAGGCGCGATCATTGTCCCTGAGGGGGAAGCTCCTCGCGGCGGCCGCCCGGTTATCGCTTGGGCACATCCCACAACAGGCGTGGTGAACCGCTGCGCTCCCACACTGCTTCCCGATCTATCGGGCACGATCGCCGGGTTGGAAAACATGATCGAGCGTGGATACGTTGTCGCGGCCACTGACTATCCTGGGCTGGGGACACGAGGAACGCATCCCTATTTGATCGGTCCAAGCGAGGGGCGTTCAGTGCTCGATTCGGTACGCGCCGCTCGTCAGCTTCCCGACGCCAAGGCACAACGGCGCTTTGCCGTGTGGGGCCATTCCCAAGGCGGACACGCCGCACTCTTTACCGGCGAACTGGCGGCGGAATATGCGCCGGAACTCGAGCTCGTCGGAGTCGCCGCGGCCGCTCCGGCTACATATCTTGAACTATTGTTCGACGCCGATCGCACAACCGCATCTGGCAAGACCCTCACCGCTATGGCGCTGCTATCGTGGTCGAACGTTTTCGACATACCGCTCGATAGCATTCTTAGACCAGGCACGCGGCGTGCCTTCGAGCACCTTGCGCGCGACTGCATACAGTCAATCAAAGATTTGCTCATGCTTGAGCAGGACACAGGCCAGCTTAGAACCAAATTTCTGTCTGAAAACCCGACGAAGAGCGAACCGTGGGCAGGTATCATGAGGCGTAACTCGCCGGGAAATTCTCCGGCCGGGGCGCCGGTTTTCATCGCTCAAGGGACAGCAGATACGATCGTGCGGCCTCCCATAACACGACGTTTCGCCAATCACTTATGCCGTCAAGGAACGCGGGTACACATGATCTGGCTTGAGGGCGTTTCGCACGACTATGCAGGCTATGAAAGTGCGGTCTCTGCAGTTCGCTGGATAAGCGATCGGTTCGCGGGGCGGCCAGCACCGAGCAACTGCAGATAGTGAGCGTTACATCTCCTATCGCGCCCATGAACCACAGGCATTGACGTTGTCCTTCAAAGACGTTTGCAAGTAGAGCAAATTTGGACGAACGTAAGACGTCATTTGGTGAGTGCTTCAGCCAAACCATGAAACCCACGTCGTAGCGGGATCAATGCATTCCTACCTGAGGCGGCGCGACGGAGGCGACTATGAAACTGGTATTACCCTTCTGGCAACGCTTAGTAATTACGATCCTCGTCGTGCTCGCTGTCAGCTATCTGGCCGGCGCCATCTGGCAATGGATATTTTCTTTTGAACTGCCGAGCTATGCTGCCGGCGTTGTCGGCGGACTTGCAGCGCTTCCGCTATGGGATTTCTTGAAGCGTATTCGGCCGGCACCGCAGTCCTAAATCACGTCTAATTTCACGGCTAATCGATCGTGCGCAACTGGCCTTGCGCGTGACGCGTTTGGACTGGATTTACGACCTTGCCATCATTGGACTCGTCAGTAGACGATGGCTCTCTACAAGCAACCAAAAATTAACCGCCCGGACTTTTCATCCGGGCGGCCCAAGACAATTTGCTATCTAGCACCTCTTTCAGCCTATTCCGCCTAGCGGCCGAACTTGTAGGAAACCACGGCGCGCACCGAGTGCAGGTCTAAGTCCATGCTGGCACTTGCATCCTCCTGGATGCGTCGGGCTAGACCTTCAAAGGCGCAACATTGAATCACTGTATTGCTCGCGCTCCCAGAGTCGCTTTCTAGATCCGTGTAACGATATTCAAATTTCAAAGACAAAGCGTGGCTCAGTTTCGTTTCGACGCCACCGCCAAGCGTGTAGCCATCCAGGCTATCTGCCAATGGCACCCGCAAGCTCGTAGGACTGTTTATTGGGCCAATGAACCCCAGCGGATCGGTGAAATTCACCTGGGCATAAGCGTTGTCCAGCTCCATGCGCGTGTAGGCGGCGAGGAAGTAGAGCAATGTCCTCTGGCTTGCCAATAAGCCGATGCGCCCTCCTAGGGTAAAGCTCCAATCCTGCTCGATGTTGTTGGACGTCGCGTCTGAACTCAGTGTGGCGACGGGTACCCCGCCGAATGACAGGTCCAGAGCGTTGCTAGCCGAACCGCTCGCCTCGACATTTGAGCTCCAATCGAAATCGATGAAGGCGCCAATAACCCATCGGGACGATACTTGATGATCATAGGCCAACTGAATGGTACCAAAGAACCCAGCATCTCCGCTATCGTTGAGATCGAAATCCTGCGTTTGGACAAGCCCAACGAGCGGAAAGAAAGTAGGGCCACAATCGTCGGGGTCGCAAAATCCGATCTCGCCATTACGTGTACCCGCTGCGTTGACATCGGCATTCATGATCGCACCGCCGCCGCCAACACCAATCGAAAAGCCAGTCCAGCTGTAAGTCGGAACAGGAGGGGAAAAGCCCTTGCCGCTTGGCACATCATAACCGTCTGCCATAGCCGCGCCGCCATAGACCACGATCGTGACCAGCGCGATGATCATTTTCAATTGCGACATGTGTTGCCCCCGCCATTGACTGCTCACGCATTGCACTGCGTGCGGACCGGCGCATCGCAGCTAAGACGTCTGCTCAGCTCACAATTCTTCCGCATTCTGATGTTGGGACACGTATACGATTCGATTGATCAGGCGAACAACACTCAGGTGGAGCGTCCACAAGCGATTAGGTGTGAGCCCGCCACGAATTTAAGCAGCCGTTAGCTTCTTGAGCACCTCATCGGAGACCTCGAAGTTGGCGAACACGTTTTGCACATCGTCGTCGTCTTCTAGAATCGCGATCAGTTTCAAAATCGCTTCCGCGTGCTCCTCGCCAATCTGTGTCGTCA
>JAUVPN010000033.1 GCA_030598645.1 Hyphomicrobium sp.
CTAAGTTCGGGACGGGCGGCTTTTAGCCTCTCGATCATCGGTAGTACGGCATTGGTTTCGCCCACGCTTGCCGCATGGATCCAAACAAGTAAACCTTCGGGGCGGACGGCGCTTGCGATGCCGAAACGTTCCGGCCGCCGGCGCGGATCTTCCTTGCCTTGGCTTTCCCGAGCTTTCAGGACAGCTGGCGCAAGGGGACGCAGCAGGCTCATGGCTGCACGGTAGGTCTTGAGGAGCAATCCCGGCTTGGTTGGAGCAGCGTTTGGGTCGGCGGCGGCTGTACCCGTCGTTATGCGCGTTAGATCGGCTCCAGCAAGCTCGTAAGCCCGGGCTGTTATCTCGTTCAGTGAACGTTCTAGCTCGTCGCGGGCGGCTTCCAGTTCTTCCTCGTCAGCATCAGCTGCAACATGGATGGGGTCGCCTACGACGTAGACGAGTTTGGAGAAAGGCAGGTTGATCGTCATGCGGCTCCAGGTATTGAGCGCGATGAAGCGAGAGGTGGCGGCTGCCGTGGGTACGATCGGCCGGCCGGCGAGCCGTGCCAGCGTGATGATGCCGGGTCCGGCGCGTCGCGCCGGGCCGGGTGGCACGTCAGCGGTGATGACGATGGATGAGTTATTTTCAAGCGCGCGTATGGCTGCCCGAAGAGCATGTGTGCCGCCGCGGTCCCTGCGGCGCCCGCCAGCACCAGCGCCGCGAATCAGGTCAATATCGAAACAGGACATCGCCGCGCCGATTAACTCAGCATCTCCGTGGCGCGCAACAACGGCGGAGATCTTGGTCCCGGGCGGCCTAAATCCAACGGTCATCATGAATTGGCCATGCCAAACGGCCGCAATTAGGGGATGACCAGCCTCAAGCCGGGCTAATGCATCTTGCGGCTCGTAGACAGTCCGCGAGGTTTGCCTCACAACGTCTATCAAGCTAGCAATGACGCGACCCGCGAGCCTGCTCGTAGTGGATGCCGTCTTGGGGGAACGTGCCATCCTCAGGGACGCCTCGGCGCAAAAAACGCTTGTACGCCAGCGGTCCTCTGCGAACCACTTGCAGCTGGTTCCTATAGCGAATATCTAGCGATGGCAAACAGGGACATTCGGGTGGACAGGGACGCACCGAAAATAGGGACGGTTGGCTCCCAAGGCTCTTCGCGCCGAGAAGAACCGGACCTCAGCCACCCGATGCCCGGATTAGTTAAGCGGGTCAAGCGCTCATGGCGGCGTGTGACGCGGGCTAATCGCGAAAAAATGGTCGAGCGCTCGCCCGAATGGATTCGCCGTAGCCTCGGGCCGCCGGCAAGCTATCTCGACATGTTGTTTGTTGATCACGGTATATTCCGGATGGTCTACGCCAACTGCCACAAAATTTCAGATCGTGCCTGGCGTTCCGCCCAGCCTGCCCCCCACCACATTCGCCGATTTGCCAAGTCTGGTATCCGAACGATCGTCAATTTGCGGGGTGAACGCCAGTGCGGCAGTTATTGGCTCGAGCAAGCCGCGTGTGATCGCTACGGAATAGCGCTAGTCGACTTCCAGATCCGCTCGCGCGCTGCACCAACTGCGGAGCAACTGAAGGCGGCCAAGTCGCTGTTTGCGACAATCGAGTATCCGATACTGATGCATTGCAAGTCTGGTGCGGACCGGGCCGGCATTATGAGTGCGCTCTATCGGTTTTTCCACGAGGGCGTGCCGCTTGAGGAAGCCAAGAACGAACTCTCACTTAAGTATGGCCATATCCGCCAGGCGGACACCGGTATTCTTGACTATTTCTTCGAAAGATATCTTGCGGAAAACACTGCGCGTCCAATGCCGTTCTTTGAGTGGGTCGAAACTGTATACGACCCAGATGAGCTCAAGCGAACATTTCGGTCTACGGGTTGGGCGAACAGATTGGTCGATAGCGTGCTCCGGCGAGAGTAGATGTGGAGGCTACGTTGCGGAAGTCTGCGCACTGACGTCCGTCAGCGCTTGTGAGCGAACAAGCCGGGCATAGTCACCCCCTTGTGCCAAGAGCTCGCCATGTGTGCCCGTTTCCACGATGGCCCCACTATCCATGACACAAATAAGGTCGGCATTTTGTACGGTCGAAAGCCTATGCGCTATGACGAGCGTTGTGCGGTTCTTGGTGAATTTGGCCAACGCCTCCTGAACAAGCCTTTCCGATTCGGTATCCAGTGCGCTGGTTGCCTCATCGAGCAACAGGATGGGCGCATCTTTGAGGATCGCGCGAGCAAGCGCGATGCGCTGGCGTTGGCCGCCGGACAGCCGCAAGCCGCGATCACCGATTTCGGAGGCATATCCATTGGGCTGGGCCATGATGAAATCATGGGCGGCCGCAGCCTCGGCAGCGGTGATGATGGCAGAATCGGGTGCCGAAAGGCTCCCGAGCGCGATATTGGCGCTGATTGTGTCGTCGAACAGTGTGATGTCCTGGGAAACGATGGATACGGCGTCGCGCAAGGATGTGAGCGTGACGTCGCGCACGTCCTGGCCGTCGATGGTGATGCAACCCTGTCCCACATCGAATAGGCGCGGCACGAGATTGAGCACGGTTGATTTGCCGGCACCGGAGCGTCCTACGAGCGCCACCGTTTTGCCGCCGGGAATTTCAAGCGAGAAATTCGAAATGGCCAACACGTCTCCGCCACTCTCATAGCTGAAGCCAACCTCTTCGAACTGAATCGTGCTGTTTGTGGTGACGAGCGGTTTGGCGCCGGGCCGATCGACGATGTGAGGCTTTTCGTCGATGAGGCCATAGAAGCTTTCCACACCAGCGAGCCCCTCATTAATGCGCCCTGAGAGCGATCCAAGCGCTCTGATGGGCTGGGCCGCCATAAGTAATGCAGTTACAAACCCCATGAAATCGCCGACAGTGGAGATGCCGCTGGCGATCCGCCAGTATGCCAATGCAATCACGCCGGCGACGGCAATGCCTCCGAGGGCTTCCAGCACGGGATCGATGCGTGCCCGGTTGCGCACTGCCTTCATGCGCAGTTGGAATACCTTTTCAAAGCTTTGGTTGAGGCGGTCTGCAGAATAGTTTTCTAGCTGAAACGACTTGATGAGGCGGGCGCTCGAAAGCTTCTCAGTTAGCAGCGAGGTCATGTCTCCAAGCTGACTTTGCGTGTATTTGGCGACGCGCCGAAGCTTGCGGCTTATGGCTGCGACGGGTAGTGCGGCGATCGGGTACACGCCAAACACAATCAGCGACATGACCCAATCCAGATAAAACATTGAAAAAACAAGTGCGAGCACCATCAGAGTATCGCGTACAGCGGTATTAAGCGCAGCCTGTGTGGCCTGCTGAATGAAGGTGATGTCGTTAGTCAGCCGTGAGACGAGACGGCCGGGCGTGTCTCGCGTTAGACGGGCGAAATCCGAATTTATTAGGTGCGCAAAGCCGAGCTTTTGCATGTCGGTTGTCAAGCGCATGACGAGGGAATTGGACCTCACCGTTTGTAGGTAGAGAAAGAGGCTTCGCAGCGCCGTCATGCCAATGATAGCGCCAAGCACGTAAGGCAGAACCGCTGTATTGCCCTTCATAAGAGTATCGAATGAGGTCTTGATGATCATGGGGTAGGTGCCCGTGGCGGCAGCGAGCAGGCCAGTCCATACCAACGCAACGGTCAGCTCGCGCCACCGTGGCAGGATCCACTCGCGGCAGAAGCGTTCGAGCAATCCCCGTGAGCGATCGTCAAGCACCAAAGTCTTGCCTACGAAATTTTTTGCCGGGGTCGGCTTTATTTTCACGATTGTGCCTTGGCGTCGTCTGCTGCGGGGTCTTTTGGCTCGAAGAGCCGATGCATGTGAACGATAAAATACCTCATTAAGGCATTGTCGACAGTGCGATGAGCCGCCGCTTTCCAGGCTGCGTAGGCTTCGGCGTAATTGGGGTAGATGCCAACGATATCGAGGTCGTTGAGGTCGCGGAATTCGACACTGTCGAGCGACGTTAACTCGCCGCCGAAAACAAGGTGCAAAAGCTGTTTCGGAGGCTTCTTCGGGCTACTCATTGGGGCAGGTCCTCAAGATTTTCGTCGGCCTTTGACATCTCTTGCCCGAGCAGCGCGACACTCGCAAGATCACCAGCCTGCGGCCAAAGATTGACGCAAGCGTTATAATGGGTCGCAGGGTAAGGCGGAATTTACGCTATCTCTTAAGCGGGGAGGAAGCTTCCTGTGGCATTTTAATAAAAATGACCGCAAAAAGCGGCAGCTCGGGAGTCGATGGAGAGGCATCACGTTTTTCGGCTTGGATCCGCTTAGGGGTGGGTCCGAGCCGAAATCGTCTTCTCTGCAAGACGGACGACTGAATGCGGTTTTTTGGATGGCGGGATATATAGCTTCAACTCGAACCTGCAAGCCATAACAAAGTCATGTCGGCAGCAAGACCGAGGAAAATCACCAAACCCACATCGCGATTAGAACGGAAACGCGACAGGCAGTTCTGCATGTCTGCGATGTCGAGAGTTATGACCTGCCATGCCATTTGCGCTGATACTAGTAGGACCGCAGTAAAATAGATGAGGTGAGTTCCAGCAAAAAAACCCGCCAGTAGCCAAAGTGTAGCAGCGCCGGCGTAAAGAGCGCCCACCGAGCTCGTCGTATTGGTTCCGAACCTAATGGCCGTCGACTTAAGGCCCAGCAATAGGTCGTCCTCTTTGTCTTGGTGTGCATAGATCGTATCGTAGCCGACTGTCCAAAGCACCGATCCGCAATAAAGCAGAATGGCGGGCAGATTGATTGCGCCGGTGACTGCACTCCAGCCAACAAGCGCACCCCAATTGAAGGCAAGACCAAGTGCGAATTGGGGCCAGTATGTGTAGCGTTTTAGAAACGGATAGATCGCAACAAGGATCAGGGAAGCCGCGCCTAACCGGATTGTGAAGGCGTTAAACTGGATCAAGACCATTAATCCGGTAAATGAGCATGCGGCGGCAAACGCAAGTGCTCCACTTGGCGTGATTTGACCGGACGGGATGGGGCGGCTCGCGGTGCGTGACACCTTGGCGTCGAATTCTCTATCAACGTAGTCGTTATAGGCGCAGCCTGCCGCGCGCATAACGAGCGCGCCAATGGAGAACAGAAAAAGGAGCCAGAGGTCTGGGTAGGGGCTTTTCTGCGAAACCTCCGCCAGTCCGACGCCCCACCAGCACGGCAACAGCAGGAGCCACACGCCGATTGACCTGTCGAGGCGCGCCAGGCGCAAATACGGCCGGGCATATTCGGGCCCATGGCAGTCCACCCAATTGTCGGGCGGCGCATCGGGAACGCGCGATCGGCGCGCTGCAGGCGTTGGTTCTTGGGGCATCGTGTTTTTTTGGGGGTGCGCAGAAGTGTCTAACCCTAGACTCCAATAGCACTTGCGGCAATCGTACATTGCAGTAGAGACCCGCGAGCGAAGCAGCGTCGTGCATTTGCATGAAGCTTACCATCGACTAATAGGGCGCATGTCAATGAGCGATTTTCACGGCCCCCGGCTTTACGTCGAGACAGCGCTGGCAAAGCACGCATCTATTGCCTGCACTGCCGAGCAGGCGAACTACTTACTCAAAGTTATGAGGCTCGGACCAGACGACGAAATACTTATCTTTAATGGGCGCGACGGCGAATGGCGTGCCCGTCTTGCTCAGGTTGCCAAACGCCGCTGCGGTTTGGAATGTCTTGAGAGGACGCGCCCGCAGCAAGGCGGGCCTGATATCCACTACCTCTTTGCACCGCTTAAGCGCGCGCGACTGGATTACATGGTGCAGAAGGCAACGGAGATGGGGGTTGCGCGGCTGCAGCCTGTCCTCACTCGGCGGACGACAACTGCGCGTGTGAACCTTGCGCGCATGCGGGCGAACGCCGTCCAGGCCGCTGAGCAGTGCCGAGTACTTTGGGTGCCGGAAGTTACCCCACCATTGCAACTCGGTGTCATACTAAAATCTTGGGATTTAGCTCGGCACCTTATCTACTGTGACGAGTCGGCGGAATTGGTGAGTCCGATTGCCACGCTTGACGATCTGACGCCTGGACCGCTTGCTGTCTTGATTGGACCCGAAGGTGGGTTTGATCCCGGTGAACGGGCGCTGCTGCATCAGATGGCGTTCACGCTGCCGATCTCGCTCGGGCCACGGATAATGCGTGCGGATACCGCGGCCGTTGCGGCTCTGGCACTTATCAATGCCGTTTTGGGCGATTGGCGCTAACAATGGCATTTACAGTAAGCTATTGGCATGAAAAGGATGTCGAGCAGGCGGCTGCACTTGGCCGCGCGGGCCGCGTTATCGGCGCCTGGATCTAGGCTTGTTCTCGCTTTCACAGGGCGTCATAAACCTCAAAAATTCCAGCTACTACTTTCCAGGCCAACGCGAAAGGCTGTGAATGTCGACACGTCAAGAAGGCGCGCCAAGCCTCATCGCGCGCTCGCGAGACGATCTGGTGGCTTGGATCGCGGAGGGTTGTAAGCCGAAGGAGAACTGGCGGATCGGAACCGAGCACGAGAAGTTTGCATTCCACACCGGCACTCTGACTCCGGTGCCTTACGAAGGCGAGCGCAGTATCCGTGCATTGATGGATGCCCTGATCGACCGCTTCGGTTGGGAGCCCATTCACGAGGGTCATCGGGTAATTGCTTTGACGCGGCCTGAGGGTGCAAAAGGGGGCACCATAAGCTTAGAGCCGGGGGGGCAGTTCGAATTGTCTGGCGCGGCGCTGTGCAACCTGCACGAAACCCATGAGGAGACAGAGAGACACTTCTGCGAAGTTCTCAATGTTGGCGAGGCGCTAAGTATCGGGTTTTTGGGCCTTGGATTTTCGCCCAAGTGGACACTTGCAGAAACCCCGCGGATGCCCAAAGATCGCTATGCGATAATGACACGCTTCATGCCCGAAGTCGGAACGCGCGGTCTCGACATGATGTATCGGACCGCTACCATTCAGGTGAACGTCGATTTTTCGGACGAAGCCGACATGGTCAAGAAGCTGCGCGTTTCGCTCGCATTGCAGCCAGTGGTTACGGCGCTGTTCGCTTCCTCGCCATTCACCGAAGGACGACCCAACGGCTTCAAATCTCTGCGTAGCGAGATCTGGCGTGACACGGATCCAGCGCGGACGGGTATGCTGCCGTTCGCCTTTGATGCTGGCATGGGCTTTGAGCGCTATACGGACTATGCCCTCAACGTGCCAATGTATTTCGTCTATCGTGCCGGCCGTTACATTGACGCTGCGGGCGCCTCCTTCAGGGATTTCTTGGCCGGGCGGCTGGCAAATCTCCCTGGAGAGAGGCCGACGCTCGATGACTGGTCGGATCATCTTACGACATTATTTCCCGAGGTGCGCTTGAAGCGCTTTTTGGAGATGCGCGGTGCCGACGGAGGGCCGTGGCAGCGGGTCTGCGCCCTGCCCGCGCTTTGGGTTGGGTTGCTTTATGACAAAGATGCGCTGGATGCGGCCTGGACGCTTGTCAAAGATTGGACCACTCACGAACGCGCGACGTTGCGTCAGGAAGTGCCGCGTTCTGCCCTTGCCACTCGCTTTCGAGAGACGACTGTCCAAGATATCGCGCGTGAAGTATTGCAGATTGCACGCAAGGGTTTGCGAGCCCGGCACCTTCTCAACGCCGTTGGTCAAGACGAGACTATTCATCTTGACGCACTGGAAGAGGTTGTGGCGAGTGGAAGAACGCTCGCAGATGAGCTATTGGAACGCTTCGCAGGCCCTTGGCACCAAGATATCGATCACGTCTTTGAAGAGTATGCCCTCTAAGGCTTTAAAGCCTGGTTGTCTCACTTGGACGAACTAAGTGCATCCAAGTGAAATGTGAAACAGCTTTACGCCCTTGATTTGGAGTAAGATTCAAGATTTCACCGTGGACCGCCTGGGCTCGAGGAATAGTTCGATCAAGATCGATCTTGCCCTAGCGCGTCGGTTCAGGTTGTGTTCATTCTGTGGCGGGCTAAGTACGTCTACGGGTGGCGACGAGGCCTCTCTTGTTGGACCTACATTTCAAAGGGATAAACGCGCCCGCGCACGCTTTCAGGCGAGGGGAGAGTGGTCAGGTGGTTGATAGCAGAATGACTTTGGTACCGATGAGGTGGGCTGTTTGCATGGTGCTTTTGGCTGGCATCAGTCTGCTCGGCCCGGAGTCGGCCTCGGCGGCAAGCTGCGGTGCGCAATGCAAGAAGGCATTCAATCAGTGCAGAATCTCGACCAAAGGTTCACCGTCTTGCGATAAGCAGTTCACCAAGTGCATGCAGCGCTGCAGAAACTGATTGCGAATGAGCAGGCAGGCCTGGCTATTTTTGCGTCTTCAAGTAGGCGATGAGGTTCTTAAGCGCAGCCCTATTCTTCACGCCGCCGAACGCCATGACGCCATTGGGCAGAAAGGTGTCGGGCGACTCGAGGTAGGCTGATAGGCTCTGGTCGTTCCAGACCAGACCTTTAGCCGCTGCCTGTTTCATGGCCTTTGAATAATTGAAATCGGGAAGTGACGCGGCCTTGCGCCCGACGATCCCATTTAGCTCAGGTCCCGCCTTGTTTCGCGCCCCGGGGCCAACTGCGTGGCAGGCGCGACATTGATTGAAGACCAACTCGCCCTGTGAAGCATCTTGCGCCCAAGCTGGCGTAGTACCAGAGATCACAGTGATCGAGCTCGCGAGACGTAACATCCTTTTCATGCTCTCGTACCCCTCCCTGCGGCGCGCATGAACAAATGCTGCACCAGAACTAAGATCAGCACGGATTCTTGACGCATAAATGTGTCCAATAGTCAGTGCAGAGGTAATTTTGATCAGCGTGCGGCAACAACCTTCAGCTCCTTACTTGGGACAGGGCCGGTGCTCGGCTGAGCGGAGTTGAAGGCCGTATCCCAATAAGGTTCGGGTCCATAAAGCTCTGAGAGAAACTCGATAAATACGTCGACCCTAGCTGGCATGAACTCGCGAGAAGGATAGACCGCGTAGACCGCTAGGTTCGGCGACCCGTGATACTGCGGCATCACCACCTTGAGCTCGCCGCTCTTGACCTCATCACCCACTTCCCAAGTTGACCGGAGGCCAAGTCCCAATCCTGAGAGCAGCGCCTCCCGAATGAGCTCGCCTGAATTAGCGCGGATGTTGCCGTTGGCACGGATATGGCGGCTGCCCTCGGGACCTTCAATCCGCCAGACTTCCTGCGCTCTCGCCGAAATGCAATTGTGGAGAACAAGGTCGGTTAGCTTTTTTGGGGTGCCGAATATGTCCAAATAAGAGGGCGCAGCGCATAGCATGCGCTTGTCCGGTGCTAACTTACGAGCAACTAGTGAGGAGTCTTCAAGCTCTCCAATTCGTATGGCGACGTCGAAGCCCTCACGGACGATGTCGACAAATTCGTCGGTGAGGTTGAAGTCAAGCTCGATGTCGGGATAGCGAGACAGAAACTTGTCAAGATAAGGCGCCACATGAAACCGCGTGAATGTTGTGGGCGCGGTGATTTTTAACTGACCACGGTGCTTGGTAATGCGCCGGCCGATAAAGTCTTCCGCCTCTTCGCAAAGGTTCAGAATGTCGACAACCCTTTTCAAATAACCCGCGCCTGTTTCAGTCAACGTCAAATGACGCGTCGTGCGCTGGAAAAGGCGTGTGCCAAGTTGATCCTCAAGCTGGCTGATACGTTTCGAGACGACGGCTGGGGAGAGCCCCATCTCACGGCCAGCCGCCGACATATTGCCGGTGCGCGCAACGCGTGCGAAGATGTCAAGATCGCCAATAGCGGTCACTTGTATTCCTGCAGATAGCTTTGGCTCCTCGCGGGAGCCGAGTGTTTGTGAATGATCGTAAGAGCTGCGAGTTGATGACTCTATAACTTTCAGTGAGTTCAGGAATACCTGTACTCATGTCCTATTGTGACTGTGATGACTACGACATTCCTGGCATCAATTCCAACGTGCAAATTGAACGACAGTCGGTGACGGAGTCGATTGGGAGATTTTTGAATGTCGCCAACGCGTTTGCCAGAACCCGACCAGGAAGTGCTCGCAGGTTCAAGCGTGATTATCAAGGCTCTTGAGCAGATCGTTACCCCAGACGCTGTAATCTCGGACGAGGAAGGCCGGCGTGCCTTTGAGACCGACGCCCTCACCGCATATCGTCGGTTGCCGATTGCAGTGGTGTTGGCTCGTAGTACTGAGGAGGTGTCAAAAGTTCTTAAGTACTGCCACAAAAACCGTATCAAGGTTGTGCCGCGGGGAGCGGGGACCTCGCTCTCAGGCGGCGCGCTCCCTGCCGAAGATGCCATCGTTATTGGTGTTTCCAAAATGAATCGCGTTCTCGAAGTGGACTACGAGAATCGCACGATTCGGGTGCAGACGGGGATCACCAACCTCGCGATTTCGGAGGCAGTTGGCGCACATGGTTTTTTTTATGCTCCCGACCCGTCGAGCCAGCTTGCATGCACGCTGGCGGGTAATTTAGCAATGAACTCAGGAGGTGCGCACTGCCTAAAGTACGGCGTCACGACCAACAATGTTCTGGGTGTGAAAATCGTTACGATGGGTGGCGAGGTCATCGAAGTGGGGGGGGCTCATCTTGACTCTGAGGGCTACGATTTGTTGGCGCTCATCATCGGGTCGGAAGGCCAGTTCGGGATCATAACTGAAGCGACGGTACGAATTCTCCCCAAGGCGGAATCGGCACGACCAATTATGTTGGGCTTCGAGACCTGCGAAGCTGCCGGTCAGTGCGTCGCCGCTATAATTGCCTCGGGTATTATTCCTGTCGCCATTGAGTTCATGGATAAGCCAGCCATCGAAGTCACTGAAGCCTTCGCCAATGCTGGCTATCCCTGCGACGTCGAAGCGCTGCTGATTGTGGAGGTGGAAGGCTCCGAGGAAGAGATTAATCGGCTTTTGAGCGACATCGTAGACATTGCCAGGCCATTCGAGCCGAAGGCGGTCGAGGAAAGCACTTCCTCTGAGCAAAGTGCGCGCATCTGGAAGGGGCGGAAGTCAGCGTTTGGCGCATTCGGAAGGATCTCCGACTACTACTGCATGGACGGCACAATACCGCTCTCGCGGCTGGCCGAGGTTCTTCCCAAGATCTCGCAAATATGCGCCGGCAAGGGGCTCAAAGTCGCCAACGTTTTCCATGCGGGCGACGGCAACCTGCATCCGCTTATCCTCTATGACGCCAACAACGAGGACGAGGCGCGAAAGGCGGAACTTGCTGGCGCAGAGATATTGAAGCTATGTGTGGACGTAGGTGGGTGTCTAACCGGCGAGCATGGCATCGGCATCGAGAAACGCGATCTCATGCGTGTGCAGTTCTCCGAGGCCGATCTTAACCTGCAGATGCGCATTAGAAGTGTGTTCGACCCGGATTGTCTGTTGAATCCGGGCAAGGTGTTCCCGCTCGATGCGAGCAAGAACACAGGTGCGGTTGAAGCCGCCTGAGGAGAATAGTATTTGAGCGAACTGCTGAGGCCGGCGGCCGATTGGGAACTCCAGCAAATGGTGTCGGGTTGCGCCGAGAGGGGGCTTGCAATCGAAGTGGTCGGTTCCGGCTCCAAGCGGGCCATCGGCCGTCCTATCGAAAGCGCTGTGACTTTGACAACGAGTTCCTTGCGCGGGATTGCTCTCTATGAGCCGACCGAACTCGTTATGTCGGTGGCCGCCGGTACCCCGCTGTCAGCGATCGAGTTGGAACTCGCCGGACGCGGGCAGATGCTGGCATTCGAGCCGATCGACGTAGGCCCGACGACTGGTGGGCCCCAGGGAGGGCAAACCATGGGTGCCGTTTTTGCGACCAATCTATCTGGTGCTCGGCGCATTCAGTCCGGTGCAGCACGTGATCACTTGTTAGGTGTAAAGGGCGTCAACGGTCGGGCCGAACTCTTCCAGGCCGGTGGTCGGGTGATGAAAAACGTGGCCGGCTATGATGTTTCGCGTGGCCTGACCGGTAGCTGGGGTACGCTAGCAGTCCTCACCCAAGTAACTTTCAAGGTGGTTCCCTGGCCTGAAGCGTCAGCGACGATCGTCTTTCTTGGTCTACCAGATGAGTTGGCAGTTGAGCTTCTTTGCACGGCCATGAGTCAGCCCCTCGAAGTCTCGGGCGCAGTACATCTGCAAGCCTCGGTGGCAGAGCGCCTCGATCATTCGGGCCTGAGTTCCATGGGTAAGTCGGTTACGGCGATAAGGGTAGAGAACTTTGCCCGCTCGGTTGCCACAAGAAAGGAGCGCTTGAAAGAGGGGCTCCGGGTCTATGGTAAGGCCATGGAACTCGACAACAGAGAGACATTGGAGTTCTGGAGCGAGCTGCGGCGTTTGTCCGTCATGCCTCATGGCCCGTCGCTGTTGTGGCGTATCTCCACCAAGCCAACGATGGCTCCAAAGCTAGTTACGGCGATTAAACGCCATATGCCGGTAAAGGCGTTCTACGATTGGTCAGGCGGTCTTGTATGGCTCGAGGTACCGGCTACCGCTGATGCTGGCACCGCAGAAATTCGTCGCATTGTGGCAATCCACGGCGGACACGCTACGCTGATCCGCGCTGATTCGAGCGTACGTGCTTCCGTCGAGGTCTTCCAGCCGCTTAGTTCAGCAGTTGAACGTTTGACACGTGGCCTAAAGGAAGCCTTCGATCCAGCTGGCATTCTCAATCCCGGCCGAATGTACGCCAATGTTTGAGGGCAGCCGCAACTAATGCAAACGCACTTCACCCCTGAACAGCTTAACAACCC
>JAUVPN010000015.1 GCA_030598645.1 Hyphomicrobium sp.
GGGCCAGAATAGACGCAGCCTTCATTGCAGCTGTCGCGCGCGATCTCGATTTCCGCCAGTCCCGGCACACGGTTTTGCAGCCGGTTCCAAAGCCACATGGCGATGTGCTCCAGCGTCGGAGACTCCAATCCATCGACTTCGTTCAAAAGGCGATGATCGAGGGCGTCATGCGCGTCTGTCATGGCCGACGCTAGATCGTCGAAATGGAATACGTAGCCTGTCTCGGGGTCAGGCATCCCGTCGATCGTGACGCGCGCGCGAAAGGAATGGCCGTGCAGGCGCGCGTTCGGCGTGCTCGGCTTTGCACTAGGAAGATAATGGGCCGCTTCGAAACGGAAGTCTTTGTAAATTCGCATGCGCGCTATCTAGGCCATTTTTGATGGACGTTCCAGGTGTGTTGGCGTCACGGTCAGCAAGAGGGGCAGGCTCACGGGATGCCGATAAGTTTTTGTGTCTGGAGCGATAGGCGCCAGGTGGGGTGGGCCTTGCAGTATGCAATGGCAAGTGTGGTGTTGCCCGCCTGGTCCGGACCGTCCATGGGCTGCAGGAAGTAGTGTTCAAAATCCAACGACTCAAGGGCCGTAGGTTCCAGGTCCGCCTGCGGAAATACGAACTTGAGCTCGTGGCCGGTGCGTTGCGTGATCTCAGTTCCAGCCTTGGGGCTTACGCAGATCCAGTCGATTGAAGTTGGCACCGCAAGAGTACCATTGGTCTCGATTGCGATAACAAAGCGGTGGGCGTGCATAGCGTCGATCAGCGCCTGATCGACCTGAAGCATGGGCTCCCCGCCGGTGAGAACGACAAAACGTGTGTCGCGGCCAATTTCAGCACACGCGCCGGCGAGCGCGGATGCGTCCTTGAACCGTCCCCCGCCTGGGCCGTCGGTACCGACAAAATCCGTGTCGCAGAACTTGCAATCGGCTCCCTCTCGGTCGGGTTCGCGCCCGGACCACAAATTGCAGCCCGCAAAGCGGCAGAACACGGCCGGTCGGCCCGTCTGCGCGCCTTCACCTTGCAACGTATGGAAGATCTCTTTCACTAAATACATGGGCCTTTCCTAGAACATCATTATTCTTCAGGGAATTGCCCGACGAGTTATTTCTACCCGGCTAGAATTGACAACACAAATTTATCCGGGTAAAAATCACCCCTATGAGCATCGATGGGGGGGTCGGGTGGATCAGCAAAAAGGCATTCTTTGCACGGCATTTTGCGGGGAGCGCCGAATTGCTAGCGGCGCATTGCGCGATGTCGTAGTGCAAGCAAGAGCCCTCGGACAACGAGGTGAAACCCGGCCGGTCTTCATCTGGGAGAATTCTTCGGGTCGCTTGATTGATATCGGCCTGGATGTCGCCGAGGCGGAGGTTCTGGCACGTGTCAGAGAGTTACAGTCTAAACGGGTGCAAGGCGATGGGCCCGAAGAAGTTCCTCGACAAAGCCAACGCGGACCGGGTCGCCCAAAACTTGGCGTCGTCGGTCGTGAGGTGACGCTACTCCCGCGGCACTGGGAATGGCTACGTACTCAACCCGGTGGTGCATCGGTAGCATTGCGCAAATTGGTTGAACAGGCGCGACTTGCAAATACTGAAAGGGACGCCGCCCGCCAATCGCAAAATGCCGCTTACCGGTTTCTATCTTTCATGGGCGGAGATCTGCCAGGTTTTGAAGAAGCAAGTCGCGCACTGTTTCGTGGTGAAAAGGAGAGTTTTGAAACGTTGATCATCAACTGGCCGTCCGACATACGAGATTTTGCCATGACTCTCGCTTCTCGCGGCTTGGGAACGGTATCGGCCGCGTTAGAACGCCATGCCGAAGAATGATCGAACTTGTCCCATCCTTTTAGCCGAGAGGGTCTAAGGAGGTAGCACCGGGCCTCCACCTGCGCCTGTTACGTCAATTGCGGCGGCGATCTCTTCCATGTCGTTGTGGTCGAGGTCAAGGGTGCACGCGTCGAGCCACCCTTCTAGTTGATGCGGATTACGTGCACCGACGATCGCGCCGGTCACCCCCGGCCATGCGAGTGTCCAAGCTACAGCTACTGCGGGCACACTCGTGGCCCGACGGTCCGCTATCGTTTTCATTGCGTCAACGAGTTTCAAGTTCTGCTTGAGTTTTTCGCCCTCGAACTCGGCGTCTCGTGAACGCCAGTCGTCTGGCGGAAGGGCATTGGCGCGAGCCACGGTAAAGGCACCAGAGAGCAGCCCGGCCTGCATTGGGCTATAGACGATGAGACCCGTTCCGTGAGTGATGCACCAAGGCAGCTCGTTGCCGGCAAACTCACGACGGATTGCAGAAAATGGAGGTTGCAACGTATCGACGTGACCGATACGCCGCGCCGCTTCCAGCTGGTCAACAGAATGGTTCGACAGGCCGACGGCGCGGACCTTTCCCTCCTTCTTCATGTCGAGCAGAACCCCCCAATAATCTTCTAAGGGCGTCCCGTCCTTCGCTGGCCAGTGCATCTGGTAGAGATCGATTTGTTCGACCCCTAGGCGGCGCAACGAGTCTTCGAGCTCACGGCGCAGGCTTTTAGGCGCACCATGCGTCCGCGGAAACGCGCTGCGGTCATTTTCATCCCATGCCAGGCCGCATTTCGTAAATACATAGGGACGCTGACCGACAGGAATCTCGCTTAGCGCCTCGCGTACTATGTTTTCTGAGTGGCCCAGACCATAGATGGGCGCAGTATCGATCCAATTGATGCCGTACTCGACGGCTCGCCGGATAGCGGCGACGGATTGGCGATCATCTTGCTGACCCCAACCGACGGCCCAGTCATGACCTCCGATAGCCCATGCACCGAAACCAACCGGTGTAATCTCCATATCCGTGCGGCCAAGCCGGCGCATGGGAAGTGCTTTTACGACCATTTCGGTGCCCCTCTTGTATCTGCGCGCAAGCCCCCGCGGGCGAGGGGAAATTGGGTAACCTACTGGGAGATATCAGCCCTGCCGGTCCGAGTGACAGGCCTCGTAAAGGAACCAAACGCGCCGCATTGTCTCGTCACTACCTCAGCACCAACTCACCATATGCAATCTCGTCCGGTGATTGACGAGCATGCTGACGGCCCGTTGATCAACAGCTATGGAGGCAGCCAATCAGAGGTGTTACTCCGCGAGGCAATCCCGGATGGCGGCAAGCTCCGCCTTTGGGTCGCCGAACTCCTCGAATTCGTGCTCAGTACGCCGGTACCAGTAACGGCTGTTATCGTGATCGCCCTCGATCTTGTGCAGTACCGCGTGCAACCAGTCGGCGGTCGCATCACCCGAAAGAGTTTGCGTTGCCTTGTGTGCCGCCTCCCAATCGCCGGCGATTGCGAGGTCAGTGGCGTTGATTAGTTGCTCTTTTGTTGCTGCCATTTCTCCCATCCTTTCGCGCGCAAACTGCACGCGGGGCAGTGTCCGCACCCATAACCCCAGGCGTGACGGCGCGAGCGAATGCCTAGATAGCAGGTGTGCGTGTCCTCGACGATCAACTCGACGAGTGGTCTGCCACCAATTTTTTCAGCGAGCGCCCACGTGGCGGACTTATCAATCCACATGAGTGGAGTTTCAAGTGTGAATTCTGTAGCCATCCCGAGCGAGATTGCTCTGCCCAGTGCTTGGAGCGTTTCGTTTCGGCAGTCTGGGTAGCCCGAATAATCGGTCTCACACATACCTCCCACGAGGATGCGCATGCCGCGGCGATACGCCAGTGCGGCGGCATAAGTAAAGAATAGCAGATTGCGACCCGGCACGAATGTGGAGGGTAACCCGGCGGCGGTCAGTTCAATTTCAGCATCGCGCGTAAGTGCAGTGTCGCTAAGGTGCCCCAACTCAGGTAGCTGCAGCATATGATCGGGTCCACAACGCGCGCCCCAACGCGGGACCAACGCGGTTAGTTTGTCGCGGAGTATCGGGCGTTGGCCGAGCTCGGCTGCGTGCCGTTGACCGTACGTGAAACCGACTGTCTCGATGCGGTCGTATTGATCGAGTGCCCAAGCAAGACAAACTGTGGAGTCCTGCCCGCCGGAAAAAAGAACGAGAGCGGCGTTGTTTGTAGATGTGATCATTGGCTCACCATGCCAGCAACATTGCCACGAGTATTAGCCCCGCGTCATTCTCCCCAATTGAAGGCGGCACTTGCGTCAAACAGCAGACCAGATAAAAACCGGCAAAACCTTTTCGACCAGTAGGACATAAGCATGACCGCCATCATCGACATCATTGGCCGTGAGATCCTCGACAGCCGCGGCAACCCGACGGTGGAAGTGGATGTCGAATTAGAAGACGGCGCCTCCGGCCGTGCCGCGGTGCCCTCAGGGGCTTCGACCGGCGCACACGAGGCTGTTGAGCTGCGAGACGGCGATGCGGCGCGATATCAGGGCAAAGGGGTTAGTAAGGCGGTAGATGCGGTTAACGGCGAAATCTACGATGCGTTGGCTGGTATGGACGCAGAAGACCAACGCGGCATCGACGCTGCCATGATCCAGCTCGACGGGACCAAGAATAAGAGCCGGCTTGGGGCAAACGCCATTCTCGGCGTTTCAATTGCGACCGCCAAGGCTGCTGCCGTAGCCAGTGGACTTCCACTATATCGCTACGTTGGTGGGGCGGCCGCCCATGTACTTCCGGTGCCGATGATGAATATCGTTAACGGCGGTATGCATGCTGATAATCCGATCGACATCCAGGAGTTTATGATTATGCCGGTCGCCGCCGCCTCTTGCGCCGATGCGATACGCATGGGGGCGGAGATCTTTCAGACCCTGAAAAAGGCGTTGAAAGAGGCAGGCCATAATACCAACGTGGGTGATGAGGGCGGCTTTGCGCCCAATCTGAAATCGGCCGACGAGGCGCTCACCTTTATTATGAAGGCGATCGAGACGGCTGGCTATAAGCCAGGCGACGACGTGCTGTTGGCACTCGACTGCGCCTCGACCGAGTACTTCGAGAGAGGGAAGTACAACCTGACCGGTGAAGGCAAATCGTTGGATGCGGCAGGAATGGTCGAATACTTGTCTGACCTCGTTCGTCGTTTTCCGATCATTTCGATTGAGGATGGGATGGCAGAGGACGACTGGGACGGTTGGAAGGCACTTACCGAGAGCATCGGTCAGAGCTGCCAACTCGTCGGCGATGACCTTTTCGTGACTAACACCGAGCGGTTAGCCGAAGGTATCACCAACGGTATTGCCAACTCTATCCTCGTCAAAGTCAACCAGATTGGTTCGCTCACCGAGACTTTGGATGCCGTCTCCATGGCCCAGAACGCGGGCTATACGGCTGTTATATCTCATCGCTCCGGCGAAACGGAAGATGCCACAATTGCTGATCTGGCCGTGGCAACAAACGCCGGCCAGATTAAGACGGGTTCATTGTGCCGCTCTGATCGGCTTGCCAAGTATAACCAACTTATACGTATTGAGGGGGAACTAGGCGCGGTTGGGTGCTTCGCGGGTAGAGGTGTTATCCGTGGAACAAAGCCCGCGTGACGAACTGCTCCCAGCTGTTACTGGCGTGAGAAGCTTTAACGGCCCGAAAGCGGTACACGGCTTTACCTCAGATTAAGGAGAAGCGTGCCATAAAATTGGAGTTTCCAGTTCAGTGTGGCGTACGGAAAGTTATGCGTCAGCTAAATCATGATCGGCGATCGAGGCCACGGCAGATCACGGTGTTGCTTCTCTGCTTGGGTATGACGGCCTATTTTGCTCATCACGCGTTCAATGGCCGACACGGCCTCGAGGCACGATCCAGGTTGACTGAACGGTCAGCCCTTTTGGAATTTGAGATCAAGAGCCTCGAGGCCGTGCGCGCCAAACTTGAGCGCGATGTGGCGCTGCTGACGCCCCAATTGGCTGACTCCGACATTGTCGAAGAGATTGCGCGCGATGTTCTGGGCTTCGTACATCCTGACGATCGCCTGGTATTGGGCCGCTGAGGCCGTTCTGGTCATCGGCAACCTCCTCTTGTAGATTTTGGGCAAGCCAACTCGTCAGTCGGCCAACCGCCGTGGTGCGATCATCATCGCCAAGACCCTAGGTAAGCCCGATGGCGCCAGCCAAAGCCCAACGCAGCCAAAGCCGCTCCTCTCCGGGCAAAACAAAATCGACGGCCCGACGCAAACGCCGGGTGTCGCCCGCCATTGCTTTGACCCCAGAGGAGCAACTTGAAACCTATCGTATGATGCTGCTGATCCGGCGCTTCGAGGAGAAGGCCGGGCAGCTCTACGGCATGGGTCACATCGGAGGATTTTGTCACCTCTATATTGGTCAGGAAGCGGTCGTGGTGGGGATGCAGGCCGGGTTGAAGCCAGGCGACCAGGTGATTACGGCGTACCGCGACCACGGTCATATGTTGGCGGTTGGCATGCATCCCAATGGGGTGATGGCCGAGCTCACTGGCCGGAGGGGGGGGTATTCTAAGGGCAAGGGGGGCTCCATGCACATGTTCTCTCAGGAGAAGCACTTTTATGGTGGGCATGGAATCGTCGGCGCCACCGCCCCGCTCGGGGCCGGGCTCGCATTTGCAAACAAGTACCGCGGCAATGACAATATTGCTCTTTGCTACTTTGGGGACGGGGCAACGAACCAAGGACAGGTCTACGAGACATTCAATATGGCAGAGCTGTGGGAGCTACCGGTTGTCTTCATCATCGAAAACAACCGGTATGCGATGGGAACTGCGATCGAACGATCTTCATCAACCACGAACCTTTCACAGCGCGGCATGTCGTTTGACATTCCAGGCGAGCAAGTCGATGGCATGGACGTGCACGCAGTGCGTGAAGCAGGTGCACGCGCGATCAAATACACTCGCTCCGGTAAAGGGCCAATCATTCTGGAGATGATGACCTATCGCTATCGCGGCCATTCGATGTCCGACCCGGCCAAATATCGCACCCGTGAAGAGGTGCAGAAAATGCGCGAGACTCATGACCCGATTGCACACTTACGCGGAGAGATTTTGAGCGAAGGCTTGCCCGACGATGCGCTAAAGAAGATCGACCGCGAAGTTCGTGATGTCGTAAATGCAGCCGCCGATTTTGCCCTCTCCGATCCCGAGCCCGATCCCGCAGAGCTCTATACCGACGTGGCCGTGGCTGATTGAGCCATACGGGGACGAGACACAATGCCGACACAAGTTCTGATGCCAGCTCTTTCACCCACCATGGAGGAGGGAACCCTTGCCAAATGGCTCGTCAAGGAAGGGCAGGACATCAAGTCCGGTGACGTGATCGCGGAGATCGAAACCGACAAGGCCACCATGGAAGTCGAGGCCGTTGATGAAGGCATTCTATCCCAAATCTTAGTTCCCGCAGGGACCGAGGGCGTGAAGGTCAACACGCCAATTGCGACTATCGATACTGAAGATGACAAGGAGGGAGCCCAAGAAGGCGAGGCTCCCGATAGCAAGCTCTCACCGTTAATCGATAAACATGTCGCAGCGCGCTACGAGGATGTAGAGGTTAAGGCGCCAGCCCCACCGGCCGACGATGCAGCTAAACCGGATATTGCGACACGAATAGAAACAGTCACGCTGACCATGCGTGAGGCCCTGCGTGACGCCATGGCCGAGGAAATGCGCCGCGATGCAGACGTGTTTCTCTTGGGAGAAGAGGTGGCAGAGTACCAGGGTGCCTACAAGGTAAGCCAAGGCTTGCTGGAGGAGTTCGGCGACAAGCGGGTTATCGATACACCTATCACCGAGCAGGGGTTTGCCGGCGTCGGAGTGGGCGCTGCTTTCTCGGGCCTGAAGCCCATTGTGGAGTTCATGACCTGGAACTTTGCAATGCAGGCAATCGACCAGATCATCAATTCAGCGGCAAAGACCCGCTACATGTCGGGTGGACAGATGAGCGTGCCAATTGTGTTTCGAGGGCCAAATGGGGCTGCTGCCCGCGTCGCGGCGCAGCACAGCCAATGTTATTCGGCATGGTATGCGCACGTGCCAGGTCTCAAAGTTATCGCACCATCGACGCCTGGTGACGCCAAAGGCCTCCTGAAGAGTGCCATCCGTGATCCCAATCCCGTTGTGTTCCTCGAAAACGAAATCCTATACGGGAGCAGCGGCGAGGTGCCGAGGGGCGACGATTGGATCGTACCGATTGGAAAGGCTCAGATCGTGAGAAAGGGCGGGCATGTCACCATCGTTTCTTTTGCGCGCGGACTGACATACGCCTTGGAGGCCGCTGATCGGCTTGCCAAGGAAGGTATCGAGGCCGAAGTGATCGACTTGCGGACATTACGCCCCCTCGACCTGGACACAGTGTTAGGGTCAGTACGAAAGACAAATCGCATAATCACGGTGGAAGAAGCCTGGCCGGTTTGTTCTGTAGGATCTGAAATTTGCGCCCAAGTTGCGATGCAAGCCTTTGATGATCTCGACGCGCCACCCGCGAAGGTCTGCGGCGCGGATGTTCCGATGCCCTATGCCGCAAATTTGGAGGTGCTGGCGCTTCCCTCGGTTGAAAAGGTGATCGCGGCGGTCAAGTCGGTACTCTATGTATGATACTCGATAGGAGGACGAGCGATGGTCAATGAGCTTCCAGTAGAGCTTGATCCACCCGAAGGTGTCGAAGAATCTGAAGCTGCGGTCGAAGTGCTGCGCGCATGGATCGGTGACGGCGCGCTTCTTGTATCGCTCAATTCGTCTGCGTTCGGAGACCACGTCGCAGATTGGGGACGGCTATTAGCCGAGATCGGCCATCACGTGGCTAAGGCAGTAGCCCTCAATGGGTACATGGAAGAGGACGAGGCGCTGGCTGCATTGCGAGAGTCCTTCTCGAGTGGCTTTGCGGAGTCGTCTGCCAGCATGTCTGGTCAACTCAAGGGGCAGACGAAGCATTGAGGCCGCGCCTCCGTTATTTCAGCTGCTTTCTTTGGGTTGCGATCGGCGGTCCTATCTTAATTTCGTTCATGACGCGTCGATGGGCACGACGCTTCAAGCTTGAGAGGCGCCTGTAGATGGTTACCTCAACCAGAGGTGATGACGATGAACGGATCTTAGCGTCTCCACTTGCGCGGAGATTGGCGGCTCAGATGGGCCTTGATCTTGCGAGCTTGCAGGGATCAGGTCCGCGTAGCCGCATAATCAAGCGCGATATCGAAGCCGCCATAGGACTAGGCGACAGACGCGCTGCGAGCGGGCAGGCCGTCGCCGCTGTGCCGGCCACCGGTATGGCCGCAGTGCCGGCGCTTTCCGATGACAAGGTCCGGGCGCTCTACGACAAAGGCACCTACGAGATTGTTCCTCACGATAAAATGCGCAAGGTGATCGCAGAGCGCCTCACAATCGCGGCGCAGACCATTCCGCATTTTTATCTGTCAATCGATTGCCGCCTCGACGAATTGATGCGCGCCCGCGAGCGGATGAATTCGGCCTCTCCACGCGAAGGTCCACGCGCTTACAAACTCTCTGTGAATGATTTCATCATTAAGGCGATGGCCCTCGCGCTGCAAGAAGTGCCGGAGGCCAATGCAACTTGGACCGAAGACGGGATGTTGCGTCATAAGTACTCCGATTTGGGTGTCGCCGTAGCGGTTGACGGTGGCCTATTCACCCCCATTATTCATCAGGCCGAGGTGAAATCGCTCTCAGAGATCTCCAATGAGATGCGTGATTTGGCCGAACGCGCGCGCAAGCGCCGACTAGCACCTCACGAATACCAAGGTGGAACTACGTCGATCTCGAATTTGGGAATGTACGGTATCAAGAACTTCGATGCCGTGATCAACCCGCCGCACGCGACGATACTTGCAGTTGGCGCCGCGGAACGCCGGGCAATTGTCGTCGCCGATGGTATCGCACCGGCCACCGTGATGAATGTGACTCTTTCTTGCGATCATCGCGTGGTGGATGGCGCGTCGGGTGCTGCCTTACTTGGCGCCTTCAAGGCCTTTATTGAGGACCCGGTCCGCATGTTGGTTTGAGAGTGTCTTGCGTTCAAAAGCAGAAGGAATTGGCCGATCTTAGATGCTTGCGGCGGCAGTATTTCATCGTTCAGCTAATTAGGCACTTTAGCCTCATTTCCACTATATAATTTATGCAGATGGAGGGGCAGGGCGGACGAATGGGGGATCCTGCTTGAGCTAATCGGCGGTGTGACCAGAAGTGTCAATGCGCCGTGAGCGTATCATTACCAACGGTTTCTGCCTCGGAGTATTGCGCCATGAGGGCTAATCATGAATTCGAGTTCGCGCTGATTGCGATCGCCGCATTTATGTCGGGCTGTGCGCAGGACGGCACCATGACGACCGGGAGCGTCAATGCCGTTCCCGATCCAGCTTGCGTGAAGCTTGCGACACAAATCAGGGGTCTGGAAGAACAAGGTGTGACGGAGAAGGTCTCCAATGCGGCAAAGAAAAAGTATAAACTGAATCCATCCGATCTAACCAAGGTGGCACAACTCAACAAGGCCAATGCTACCTTCCAGTCGAGATGCTCAAACATGCCGCCAAAACCAAATCTGGCGTCGGTTCCGGCAAATACGACTAAAAAAACTAACGGAACAACGAAACCAAAAGTCGCGGCAAATAAGTCCCCGCCAATTCCGGTGCACAAGCCTTCAATCGCGGCTCTTGGAGAGACGGATGCAAGCGCTCAAGCTGAGAGTACACGCGAGCAAACGCAACCACCTCCTCAAACGGGTGCTGCTGCGATTGCCCCAATTATGAAGGGGAATCCTGACGCAGTTTCTCTATCGTCGCAGGGGGAAACGGCGGTCATTAATCGAACACCTCAGGACAAGCCCGAGGAACCACAGACAACGATAACAACGGGAACGATCCCCACCGCGCCATTCCTGCAGACCAAGCCTGCGGAAACGCAACCAACTCAACAGGTGGGAACTCCCGCAAGTGGACCTACAGCGCCGGGGACTCCAGAAGCGGTGCAACTATCTCCACGCACTGAAGCTCCAACAGTTTTGCCGCCATCGCAGTAAGTTGTGATGCCATCAAGGGAGGGGCTTGCGTCCCGCTTTTGCGTGTGGTGAAACGAGGCCGTGGCGTGTCCTTAGTTGGGGGTCGACGGGTTGGCGGAGACGAGGCTTAGAATGCGCATTTCTAAGAGGGTTTCGATTGGCGCAGTGGCGCTTGGGTTTGCCGCGTGTGCTGCCGACGGCAATCCCGGGGCAGCGGCACTTAGCGGTGGACAGACGTGCCAGTCCATTCGCGCTGATCTCAACGGCCTCGACAGCAAAGGTGTGCCAGCACTGGTGGAGCGGCAGAACGCCGGCAAGAAACTCTCAAAATCACAAAAAGCGCAGGCTGATCTCTATAATAAGCTTCTGAACGATTATCTCGGTGCACGCTGCCACGTATGATGAGCTGGGACTCGGCACCTTGTGTGCCGAGGGTAACACCCCAGCGGAAGGATGCGTGCCGCATGTCTAGTCGAGACTATGACATTATCGTCCTTGGAGCCGGGCCAGGCGGCTACGTGGCCGCGATACGTGCTGCGCAGCTGGGTTTTCGCACCGCGGTCGTTGAGCGCGCGCATTTGGGCGGCATTTGCCTCAACTGGGGTTGCATCCCAACAAAGGCGCTCCTGCGTTCTGCAGAAGTCTATCGTATTTCCGGCCGCGCCCAAGAGTTCGGCATTGTGCATAACGCCCAGATCGCAGCGGATTTGGAAAAGATGGTAGGGCGTTCGCGGGCAGTGGCAAGTGAACTCAATACGGGTATCGGCTTTCTACTGAAAAAGAATGGCGTCGATGTCATTTGGGGAGAGGCTCGTATCGGCGAACGCGGAAACCTGTCCGTCAGTGCACCGAAGAAGAAATCAGGGGGCTATGAACTAGCCGCGCCAAAGGGCGCGCTAAGTGCCGGCGAATACTCAGCCAACCACATTATCGTTGCCAGCGGCGCGCGACCGAGAGTGCTTCCTGGTCTCGAACCCGACGGCAAGTTGATCTGGACGTATTTTGAGGCCATGGCGCCGCCCGCGATACCGAAGTCTCTGCTGGTTGTTGGTTCAGGTGCGATAGGCATTGAGTTCGCGTCCTTCTATCGTGCGCTCGGGGTGGACGTGACGGTAGTGGAAATCCTGCCAGAGATTCTGCCGGCCGAAGACGCCGAGATTTCGGTGCTTGCACACAAGGCCTTCGAGAGGCATGGCATAAGGTTCTTCACCAGTGCCAAAGTGACTAAGGTTGAGAACGGGATCAATGAGGTCGCCGCGACTATTGAGTTTAGCGACGGCAAGACGGAGACGATCAAGGCGGAGCGTGCAATTTCCGCTGTCGGTGTCGTCGGCAACGTCGAGGGGCTGGGGCTGGAAGAGCTAGGCGTTTCGATCGACCGGGGGACAATTCTTACTGACCAGGTGGGTCGGACGAACGTGACAGGTATCTACGCTATTGGAGATGTCGCGGGAGCACCGATGCTGGCGCACAAGGCCGAGCACGAGGGTGTCGCATGCGTCGAGGCGATAAAGCGACTCAATGTTCGGGGTCTCGATAAACTGCGGATTCCCAGCTGCACGTACTCCGATCCCCAGATTGCATCAGTGGGCCTCACTCAAGACAAGGCGATTGCGGCCGGTCGCGAGGTGCGCGTTGGGCGCTTTCCTTTTCGGGCCAATGGCAAGGCATTGGCCTTAGGCGAGCGCGAAGGTCTTGTCAAAACCATCTTCGATGCCAAAACGGGTGAGCTAATTGGTGCCCACATGATCGGCTCGGAGGTCACCGAGCTGATCCAGGGCTTCGTCATTGCGATGCAACTCGAGGCCACTGAAGAAGATCTCATGCATACGGTCTTCCCACATCCTACACTATCGGAGATGATGCATGAGAGTGTGCTGGCGGCTTACGGTCGCGCAATCCATATTCCACCCGTTACTGGCCGCTGATGTCGACATTCACTAGTGGATTGTGAGCTCTGGGAAGGAATCCGAATGAACGTCGAAACACGGGCGCTGCTCACCTTCCTCATCATCGGGATCATAGCGGGCTTCCTCGCCTCACTCATCGTTGGCGGCAGTGGGATTGTCCGCTATCTTATAACTGGCGTGATAGGCTCCTTTGTCGGGGGCTATCTATTTGATGTGCTTGGTATCGACCTGGGGATTAAGAATCGCATCGCATCACAAATTGTCACGGCCTCGATCGGGGCCATTGTAATCATTATACTGGCACGCATCATTGCCTAACCAACAGACAACGCAACACGTCAATTGGGAATTCGCGAGCGATGGAAGACTACTCGGCTTACTGGCCTTGGATCATAATGGCTCTAAACGGCCTGATCGCCGGATGGCTTGCCGGGTTACTCCTTGGCGGCGGCGGACTGATCCGCAACATGTTCGTCGGCATCATAGGCGCCTATATCGGTGGGGTCATGGTTCGGGCCAACTTGCTTAGTCTGCCGTTCACCACCGGGTCCGAATTCGGCGACCAGGTTGCGGTCTCGACTATAGGTGCGATCGTTGTGGTCGTTTTAGCTCGCATCATCGCCCGCTAATATTCACAGGCCAAGACGGCCTGGCCTTGATCGGCGACAAAAATCTGGCCACCTCCGGGTATGCAATACCCGCTTAGCTATTGCTTAGACCTTGAACCGAAAGGCTCCCCGCCAAAATGAATGCAAAGATCGAGGGGGTAGCCAGAGCGGGTGGGAAGTTCTTGGCAAAGCCAGATTGGATACGAGTTAAAGCGCCGCGGGATTCGGCGGCGATCGCGGAGACGGCGCACATCGTTCGCGCACGTGGTCTGCACACTGTTTGCGAGGAAGCCAGATGCCCCAACATCAGCGAGTGTTGGGTCAAGCGGCATGCCACCTTCATGATCATGGGTGACACCTGCACGCGCGCCTGCGCTTTTTGCAATGTGCGCACCGGCCAGCCGCTGCCGCTAAATCGCAGTGAGCCTGAGAACGTGGCAAAAGCGGTGCGTGAGTTGGGTCTGACGCACGTTGTCATAACATCGGTTGACCGAGACGATCTTGTCGATGGTGGGGCTCATCACTTCGCCCGCGTAGTCAACGCGATCCGCACAGAATCTCCTAGCATTACCATCGAGGTTTTGACCCCTGATTTTTTGCGTAAAGAGGGTGCGCTTGAGGCGATCGTCGATACGGCTCCCGACGTTTTCAATCACAATCTGGAAACGGTTCCGCGACTTTACCTATCCATTCGGCCTGGTGCGCGCTATTTCCATTCACTTCGCCTCTTGCAGCGCGCAAAAGAGCTCGACGAGCAACTTTTTACCAAGTCGGGGATCATGGTCGGCTTAGGCGAGGCGCGCGAAGAAGTAATGCAGGTAATGGACGACCTCCGGACAGCTCGAGTGGATTTCCTCACGATAGGGCAATATCTGCAACCGAGCCGCCGTCATGCCGAAGTAAAGCGTTTCATTCCGCCTGACGAGTTCGAAGCCCTGCGCCGCATTGCTACCGCCAAAGGCTTTCTGCTAGTAGCTGCGAGCCCATTAACGCGCTCCTCCTATCATGCTGCAGAGGACTTCGAACGCCTCAAGAATGCGCGAAGGGCGACCTGAAACACGACGGAGTCGCCCTTGCATAAATTCCAGACCAGACGACGCGTACCGTTCAGCGCCGAGCAGATGTTCCAGGTGGTGGCCGCCGTTGACAAATATCCGGAATTTCTACCTCTTTGCGAGAGCATCGACGTAGCCTCGCGTGAGAAGCGAGGCGCGGCAACCGAACTAGTGGCAACCATGTCGATCGGCTATCATGCCTTATCCGAATCGTTCACTAGCCGCGTAAAACTGCATCCTGACGAGAGGGAAATCTTCGTAACCTATCTGGATGGACCCTTTTCCCATTTGGAAAATCGATGGGCTTTCCGGGATCTATCAGGCGGCTCAGAGGTCGAATTTTTCATTGAATATGAATTCCGTTCAACAATGCTCGCTCTACTCATGGGCGCCCTTTTCGATAAGGCGGTGCGCAAGTTTGCGAGTGCCTTTGAGGAGCGCGCGTACCAACTCTACGGAAATCCGCGCATGTCCACCGAGGTCGCCAGTTCAAGCAAATAACGAGACCGCGTGGCGTTAAATCTAGCGGATCGCCTTGTCGAAGTTACGTGCGCTCTCCATGCCGCCAGCCGTTCCCAGTCCGAGCACGTTGGTGAGGTTCGCTCCATAAAGGTCAGCGTCGGAGAAATCGGCTCCGGCAAGGTTGGCTCCCGTCAGATCAGCGCGGGTAAGGTCGGCACTTTTGAAAAGAGCACCCGCTAGATTTGCACCACGTAGATTCGAGAACCTCAATAGCGTGTAACTCAGATCTGCGTCAGCCAGCGTGGCACCTGAAAGATCGGCGCCCTCAAGTTCCGTGCGCCAGATGTGCTCGATGAATCCGGTTTGATTGCGTGGGGCAAGGGTAGCGCCTGTCAAGTTGGCTCCGCTGAGATTTGCGTAATTAAAACGTCCCAATATCATAGCCTCACGCAGGTCAGCCCCCGCAAAACTCGAGGCTTCGTCAACGGTGGCTGAAAGCGACGAGAAAGCCGATGGGCGCAAGATGGTGACCCGCGCCAAATTGGCACCGTCTAAGCGTGCCCCAATTAGTATGACGCGGTCGAGACGGGCATCACTAAGGTCGGTCTTCGAAAGATCCGCGCCCGAAAGGTCGGCGCCAAACAAGTCGCTGCCTTTGAGCTTAGCACCCTTAAAGTTCAGCCCGCTCATGTCGAGTTCGCGAAGGTCAAGATTACTTAAATCGGGCGGGGCAGCCGGATCCGCCCTGAACAAACGTTCAGTTAGTTGGCGGGCAGTTAGGTCTGCGGCAATCGAAGGCGAAAATCCCCCCACGCAAGCCGAAAGAACTGCGCCTCCCGCTAAAAGGCCAGATCTGATTGTCATTAGTATTATCCTTGGTCGCGCCCCGTTCCCTATGAGAGATGAGGTCTACGCCTTCGATGCGGCAGGAGGACGCTCGCCTAACTTCTTGCGGACCATAGCAACCGCTTCGCGCACACTGGCCAACCGAATGGCATGGCGTTGTAAATTTCCGAACCGATATTCCTGACAGAGTGTTGCCGTTCCTCTGAGCGCCACAGCGATATAGACCAGGCCAACAGGCTTCTCGAGGTTCCCACCTTCAGGTCCTGCAATACCCGTTACCGAGACCGCGATGTCGACCGGCGCCCGCGCTAGCGCCCCATCCGCCATTGCGCGGGCGACAGCTTCACTGACAGCACCGCAATGCGCAATTACAGAGGTGTCGACACCTAAGAGTTCAGTTTTAGCGGTGTTCGAATAGGCAACGATGCCGCGCTCCAGGACGGCCGATGAACCAGGGATCTCAGTCAATAGCCCACAGACGAGACCGCCAGTACAGCTCTCAGCTGTTGTAAGCCGTAGAGAGCGAAGCCGCAGCTCCGAGAGCAAGGCCACGGCATCTCCGACAAGGTGGTCAGAAAAACACTTGTTCATGCGAAACGTCAGACATGAGAACAGGCATATTCGCCCATCCTACTCCTTCTTGTCCGGCGGTTGACGTCAAACAGGAGCAAGTTTTTCAGCTTGGCCCAAAAGACTATCGAGAACATTGCGGCTCTCCGCGCCCATCACAGACACAGCTCGCTTTTGGGCGTCCTGCCAGATCGGGAATGCTTCCTTCAAGACCGCTTGGCCTTTGGCGGTAAGGTGTAAACCGCGGCCACGACGTCCAGCAGGTGGATCCATAATGATATGACCCAGCGCTAGTAGTCGTTTCAGGTTGCGGGACAATGTCGACTTCTCGATGTCGAGTTCATGTCCGATCTCGACAGCAGTTATGCTGTCGCGGGCAGCAAGTTGGGCAAGTAGCGTGTATTGGCTTGCCGTTATACCGATCGGGCGCATGGCGTCGTCATAGACGCGTGTTATTATTCGTGACAATTGTCGAACGCGTGTCGCGAGACATGCCCCTGCCGTCATTTCAGCGATGTCCGCGATACTGGCTGTCTCTGCTGGTTGATGTTCCAGCGTTTGTGTCATGACATTCATTAGCGGCCCCCGACAAAGTTCGTGGTCATACAACCCCTTGTTACCTGATGCCGCGATTCTGCCTCAGTGGTCAACGCAC
>JAUVPN010000124.1 GCA_030598645.1 Hyphomicrobium sp.
ACTCGCGATCAAGCCGCTCGGTGATGATCTCCAGGTGCAATAGGCCGAGGAAGCCGCAGCGGAACCCGAGCCCCAGCGCAGCTGACGTCTCCATTTCATAGGAGAAGCTCGCGTCGTTAAGACGTAGCTTGCCCATTGCCTCACGCAAATCAGCAAAGTCGGCAGCATCAACGGGAAACAGGCCGCAAAAGACCACTGGTTGCGCCGGTTTGAATCCGGGCAAGGCCTCCGCCGTCGGATTGCGCTCGTCGGTCACAGTATCGCCGACGCGCGTATCCGCCACCTCTTTGATAGCTGCGGTAAAGAAACCAACCTCGCCCGGGGCCAGCGCATCCAACATTTGTTGCTTGGGACGAAAAACGCCGACGCGCTCAACCTGATAGCTGCCGCCCGTCGACATCAACTTGATCTTTTGACCTTTGCGCAAGTTCCCATCGAGAATGCGCACAAGTACGACGACGCCGAGATAGGCGTCATACCAACTGTCGATCAGCAGCGCTTTTAGTGGCTGGCCTGCGTCGCCCTTCGGTGGCGGCAAGCGCTCAACGATTGCCTCAAGTACGGCTTCAACGTTGATTCCCGTCTTAGCCGAGATTGGAATCGCATCTGAAGCATCGAGCCCGATTACGTCCTCAATCTGCTGCTTGACACGGTCGGAATCTGCTGCCGGCAGATCGACTTTGTTAAGAACGGGGAGGATTTCCAAATCATTGTCCAGCGCCTGGTAGACGTTGGCGAGTGTTTGCGCTTCGACGCCCTGGCTGGCATCAACCACCAGGATTGCGCCCTCGCAGGCAGCCAGGCAGCGTGACACTTCGTAGGCAAAGTCTACATGGCCTGGCGTGTCCATAAGATTGAGCTGATAGGTCTTGCCGTCCTTCGCACGATAATCGAGGCGCACCGTCTGCGCCTTGATGGTGATTCCACGCTCGCGCTCAATATCCATCGAGTCGAGGATCTGCTCCTTCATCTCGCGATTGGTGACGTTGCCACACAGCTGTATCAGCCGGTCAGACAGCGTTGACTTTCCGTGGTCAATATGGGCGATGATGGAGAAGTTGCGGATCAGCGAGGTTTCGGTCATGGAGGGCTGCTTTAGCACTTGCCACCTTGGCGCAAAAGAGGCCGCGCCCTGCGTCGTATTCTGCAAGGCGCAGCCCCTGTAAGACCCAGCGATACTGTGGGATCATAGTTTAGAGCCATTCTAATATATGGCTAATGTCATTTGGTGGAGCAATACGCGTGCGCGCATTCTCAGAGCTCAGCGAGCAGGAGATTATGGCGCTCGCTATTTCCCTTGAAGAAGAAGATCACCGCGTATTCGTCGAATATGCCCACGCTATTTCGGACAATTTTCCCGCCACTGCCAAGGTCTTCTCAGAGATAGCTGAACAGGAATCGGAGAACCGCCGCCGCCTAATTGATCTGTATCGCCAAAGATTCGGCGAGCACATTCCCCTAATTCGCCCACACGACGTTAGAGGTTTCGTCAAACACGAACCCATTTGGATGGTGCGTCCGTTGGGTCTCGACAAAGTGCGCAAGCAGGTCGAGGCGAGAATTTACGAGACTCGGCAATTCTATCAGCGCGCGCAGCGACGTGCGACCGATGCCGGCATTCGTCAGTTATTGGGCGACCTTGCAGCCGTTGAGGTCCGACAAGAAAACGTGGCCCGCCAACTCGGCGATGAACACCTGACGGCTGATTCACGTGCAGCTGAAGCGGAAGCTCAGCGGCGCATGTTCGTTTTGCAAATTGTGCAGCCGGGCCTTGCCGGCCTGATGGACGGTTCGGTCTCTACGCTGGCGCCTCTGTTTGCTGCGGCCTTCGCGACCATGAGTACGTGGCAGACATTTCTGGTGGGGATGGCGGCCTCTGTCGGGGCGGGTATCTCCATGGGCTTTGCGGAGGCGCTTTCCGATGACGGCACATTGACGGGCCGGGGGCATCCCTTGCTCCGGGGCTCGGTAACTGGTTTGATGACGGCGATTGGCGGCATTGGCCACACTCTGCCCTTTTTAATCAATGACTTCAGGATCGCCACGATGCTGGCCATCGTAGTCGTGCTGATTGAGCTGTGGGTCATTGCCTGGATTCGGTCACGCTACATGGATACAAAGTTTCTTCGGGCTGCATTTGAGATTGTCGTGGGTGGCCTGATTGTCTTTGCTGCGGGAATCCTGATCGGCAACGCTTGAGCTGTGGATCCATGCGGCCCGTCTTGACGCGGCCACATCTGCGGGCATGAGTGATCCCCTCCAGATTCTGAAGAAAGCTTAAAGAATGGCGATGCACGTCTTGAAAATCAGCGCGGCCTCGGTCGCAATTCTGATTGCCGGTACGGCAGCCCCTAAACCCGCCCTAGCCGGTATGTTCGGAGTGTCTCCAGCATTCCAGTCCAAGCCACCTGTGCGTAAACCGCGCCGGCGCACCCCAACACCTCGGCCGCCTACTGCAATAGAACCAGCCCCTGAGACGCAGGCAGCGCCGGCTGTTTCCCCGCCTACCCAGGAAACACCAGCTGCGGCGGCGCCAGCGCCAGCCACCACATCACCTTCACCCACAACTACTGCCGCCGCTACGATAGCACCTAAGTCCGTGCGCCGGGCCAAGCACCCTCCTGCTAAAAACAACTGCCGCAACACTGTCCGCTTCTCAACATGGCTTGCGGGATTCAAAAAGGAAGCGGCCGCCGAAGGCATCAGCACGCGTACGATCAACGCGGCGCTAGGCGGCATGACTCTCAATCGCAAAGTGATCGCGCGCGACCGCCGACAAGGCTTCTTCGCGCAGAGCTTTCTCTCCTTCCAGCGCAAACTAGCTACCAATAATCGGGTAGTGAGCGGCCGCCGTAAGATCAAACAAAGGCGGTCTGTCTTTGATCGTGCTAAGCGCGAATATGGCGTACCACCCTCAGTCATTACCGGGTTCTGGGCGCTAGAAAGTGATTTTGGCGCCGGCATGGGCAACTTTCCGATCATGCCTGCGCTCGTCACTTTGGCCTATGACTGCCGCCGCGGCGAGATGTTCCAAGAGGAATTGAAGGCCGCACTACAGATTATCGATCGTGGCGATATGCGCCCATCACAAATGATCGGATCTTGGGCAGGTGAAATAGGACAAACGCAATTCTTGCCAACGCGCTATTTGGATTACGCCATCGACTACGACGGCTCGGGTAGAATTGACTTGTTCCGCAACGATACTGACGTCATCGGGTCCACCGCCAACTACATGAAAAATCTTGGCTGGCGGGCGGGCGAACCGTGGTTGGAAGAAGTGCGCTTAACGGGCAACCTGCCCTGGAAGGAAGCCGATCTCGCCATCAAGCATCCTCGCTCTCAGTGGGCGACGTGGGGCGTCAAACGCGTTAATGGACGCTCATTGCCCAAGGATAATATGCAAGCCTCATTGTTGCTTCCTATGGGACGCAATGGACCAGCCTTCCTCGCCTACCCAAACTTCGACATCTATTTGGAGTGGAATCAGTCGCTAAACTACGCGACGACGGCTGCTTATCTTGCCACGCGCATCGACGGCGCGCCGTCGATGCGACGCGGCCGTGGCAATATTCCTGTACTCAATGGCCAGCAAACCAAAGAACTGCAGCGGCGGCTAGTCAAGCGCGGCTATGATGTCGGCAAGATCGATGGTTTGGTCGGCGCAAAAACAAGAGCGGCGGTCAAGGACATGCAAATAAAGCTCGGGTTGCCCGCCGACTCCTATCCCACGCCCCGGCTACTCACCGCCTTACGAAACGGCAGGTGATTTGGGAATGGGTAGGACGCCACCCTCAGTGCAACTTGACTTCCGGTTCAGTGCGGCGGGTTAAAAGACGTGCAAAGGTGTCAAGCGTCACCTTAGCTGGTCCGTGCAGCGCCATCTCATGCATCTTATAAAGGGAGCGATACATCATGCGGGCAAACAGCCCTTCAATAAACATGCTCTTACCAACGATGAAGCCCATCAGACTGCCGACCGTCGAATAATCGCCAAGCGAGACGAGCGAACCAAAATCGCGATAGCGAAACGGCCTCATCGGTTCTCCGCGCAAGCGGCGCTGTAGCTCGGAGTAGAGGTGGGACGCTTCCTGGTGTGCCGCCTGAGCGCGTGGCGGGATCGGCGCATCCGCCCCTTCTGGCACAAGGTACGCGGCGTCACCAATTGCAAATATGTTGGGATCGCGGGTCGATTGCAGCGTCTCGGTTATAACGAGCTGATTGGAGGGGCTTAACTCCAAACCATCCAGTTTGGCGAGCACATCGGGACCTTTGACGCCCGCCGCCCACACGACGAGTTCTGAAGGGATAAAGTCACCGTTCTCAAGCTTGACGCCTTTCGCTGTAACCTCGGTCACGCGCGAACCGGTTTTGATATCCACCTTGAGGCCACGCAAAATAGCGGCCACGGCGTCAGATATGCGCTCAGGCAGGGCCGGCAGAATGCGGTCGGCTGCCTCCACCAGCGTGATCTTGATATCGTTCTCCGGGTCAATTTTGTCGAGCCCGAACGCGACCACACCGCGCGCAGTGTGATGCAACTCCGCGGAAAGTTCTGTGCCGGTAGCCCCAGCCCCGATGATCGCTACATGCAGCTGGCCAGGCCGCACAGGCTCGTCTTGAGCGAACGCGCGGACGCAAGCATTGATCAGCCGCCGGTTGAAGCGTTCGGCCTGCTCGGGCGTATCCAGCATGATGGCATGCTCATTAACACCGGGTGTGTCGAACGCATTTCCGACGCAGCCGACAGCGATAACGAGCGTGTCATACTTGAAGGAGCGTACTGGCGTGATCTCACGCCCATCCTCGTCGTACGTGGCAGCGAGATAGACCAATTTTTTCTTGCGGTCGATGCCAGTCATTTCCCCATAACGAAACTGAAAACCGTGCCAGTAGCCTTGCGCTTGATAGGCGACCTCATGCCGGCCGACATCCATGCTGCCAGCAGCAATCTCGTGCAAAAGCGGTTTCCAAATGTGCGTGCGGGCCTTCTCGATCAGTGAAATTTTTGCCTTTGCGCGTTTGCCAAGGGTATCGCCAAGGCGCGTTGCAAGCTCCAAACCACCCGCACCACCACCGACGATGATTATGTGATGCAGATCGTCCTCAGACCCAACAGGAAGAACAGTTTTCTCGACCGGAACAGCTTCCGACTGTGGCTTGTTCATCTAGAAGCCTTCTTAACTCTGGAACGCCGCCAAAAAACCATGAGACGTTGGCCGCTCCCTAGCAACTTTCTTGAGAAAACAGCACCCGACATAAGGCGCACGTGATCGACCGGAGGCTACTGAAGCTGCGCTGGCGTCGCCTCTATCTCAACTGGCTGATCGACGAATGGGGCATCTGCGAACACGAAGACGTAGGCCAGGATGCCAAGTAGACATGCAACGAAACCAAAGACGATAAACTTGCGGGATTCTAACATCAAATGGTGCTCCATGACTTCGGCGGGGTTGCTAGGATAACCCAAGGCTACAAGAACGGCGAGGACTCTGGTTGTCGCTTGCGGTTGCAGAGGCCCAATGTGTCAAGCGCGAATCTCGCCACCTGTCGCCTTTCTCACTGCGGAGACCACCTTTTGCCCCACCGCTTCGATGTCCTTGTCTGTAAGAGTTCTAGCGGTCGGCTGCAGCGTTACCTCGATGGCGAGTGATTTCTTGCCTTCTTCAGCAAGGTTGCCGCCCGCAAAAACATCGAACACGGTGACGTCTTGGATGAGCGCCTTGTCGGCACTGGCTGCCGCGCGTATCACGTCGCCAGCCGCAACGGACTGGTCAAGAACGAAGGCGAAGTCGCGCCGCACTGGTAGCAATTCAGCGGAATCGAGTGGGGGTTTGGCACGGCTCTTTCGCTTCTCAGGCGGCAGCGCGTCGACATAGATCTCAAAGCCGACTACTGGCGGAGCCACGTCAAGCGCCTTCAGCGTCGCGGGATGAAACTCGCCGAAATGTGCCAATATGAGCTTCGGCCCCAGCCGCAGCGTGCCAGAATGCCCAGGATGGAACCAGGCCGGTGCATCGCGCGTGATTTGCGCCTTGCTGGGGTCAAGGCCCAGCGCGTTAATCACAGCGAACACGTCGGCCTTGGCGTCGAAAACATCCACCTCGCCGCATGCGCCATTCCAATCGCGCCCACTGCCGACAAGCTTTGCAGTGCCGGCGCGCACACCGGATGCCGCGAGGTATTGATCCTCCGGGTTTTCGCCGCGGTAGGCTTGCCCCAACTCGAAGAGTGCTGCATCTGCAAAGCCGCGATCGCGATTGCGCCGCATAGCCGTGAGCAGACCCGGCAGTAGACTCGGACGCATGCACGACATCTCGATCGAGATCGGGTTTGCAAGTTCTAATGCGTCCGCGCTGCCGCCAAAGACTTGTGCGTCACTGCGAGGGATGAATGACCAAGTGATCGCCTCGATAAGCCCGCGGGCGCCAAGCGTACGACGGGCGCGCCGCGCCCGGCGCTGTCGCTCCGTCAGAACCGCACGCGCGATGCCCGTTGTGCGCGACAGAGGTGTCGATGGCACGCGGTCGAGGCCAGCGATACGCACCACCTCTTCGACGAGATCTGCAGCTCCATGGATATCTGGCCGCCACGTCGGCACCGAAACCTCAAACGTTGTGCCCTTAGCCTCCACTGTGAAACCCAGCCGTTCGAGGATTTGCGTGATCTCAGAGTCGCTGAGCTTTAGGCCTGTGAGCTTTAAGACGCGGCCAACATCGAAGCTGATGACCCGTTTTGTCTCAGGTGCCTGGCCAGCAACTTTCTTCTTGGAAGGCTGCCCACCAGTCAACTCCACGATCATCTCAGTTGCTAGATCCAGGCCCGGCTCAATTGAGGCCGGATCGACACCGCGCTCAAAGCGATAGCGCGCGTCGGTCACGAGTCCGGTCTTGCGGCCCGTCGCGGCCGTGCGCAGAGGGTCGAAATAAGCACATTCGATGAGCACGTTTGTCGTTTCATCTGTCGAACCCGACGCTTCACCACCAATGATGCCGCCGAAACCCAGTGGTCCATTGTCGTCGGCGATAACGCACATCGTACTGTCAGGGTTGTAGCTTTTGCCGTCGAGCCCCAGGAACGTTTCTCCTGGGTTGCCGAGCCGAACGCACACAGCGCCCTTAAGCTTGTCTGCATCGTAAACATGCAACGGCCGGCCGCGATCCTGACTAATGTAGTTTGTCACATCGACCAGTGCATTGATCGGACGCAGGCCAACAGCGCGCAGGCGATTTTGCATCCAAGCCGGAGACGGTCCATTCTTGACGCCGCGTACGTATCTCCCTGCGAAAATGGGACACGCGTTGGCCGTTTCCTTGGAAAACTCAAGCTTGATTGTAATCGGGCAATCGAATGTGCCCTCTATCTGACCAATTTTCCGCTCTGGCTTGAGCTTTCCCATTCCAGCGGCCGCGAGATCGCGCGCAATGCCACGCACGCCGGTACAATCTGGACGATTAGGCGTAAGGTTCACCTCGATCAAGGGATCGGCAAGTCCCATGACATCGATGTAACGCTCGCCCACATGGCCTTCCATCTCCGGCGCAAGCTCGATGATGCCCTCATGCGCATCTGAAAGCTCCAACTCGCGCTCGGAGACAAGCATGCCGTTGGAGACGACGCCGCGCACGGGTCGCTTTTCCAGCGTTATGCCAGTACCTGGGACGACGGTGCCAAGCGGTGCAAACACGCCCACCATGCCAGCCTTGGCGTTGGGCGCGCCG
>JAUVPN010000261.1 GCA_030598645.1 Hyphomicrobium sp.
AACCGAAAAGTCTCTTGTCGATCTTGTGGCGATGTGTCTCGGCGGTCTTGTGGCGGGCGCAATCGGTGCTTTTGTAACCATGCTGGGTGCAGTCATCACACTCCCCACCGTGAGGCGCTTGCCGGATTGGCTGCTTACGGTCGGCGTTGGCGCAGTCGCCGGGCTGTTGGTATTGCCCGCGGTACGGATGCCGGATGACAGTTTTCTGCCGCTCTTCCTAGTCTGGCAGGCGGCCGTCGCGGCTTGTATCGGTTATGCACTGACCCGTCGATGATGTGCCTCACGCTCGAACCGAGCCCAACCTACAATTTGACCTTCAAGCCACTTATCTTGGCTCGCAGCGATGCACGGGTGAGATTCCAATTTCCGCTCTTGCGGGTAAAGCTAGCCTGGATCAGTCAGGATTGAATCAAGCGCGGCGCATGCGCCTTTTCCAGACAGGCATTGGCAATCCGGCTAACACGAATGCTGCAGCAGCGGTTGCCAGGTCAACAATCGTTATGTCAGCAAATAGCCAGCTTGACGTTTGCTTCATCGTGACCGTCGCATGTTCGGGATCCGCGACATAGCCTAGCAACTGCTGAGCAACCTCAGCGCTCGAATCAATAGTCCACAAACGTAGGCCGTGCAAAGCAAAGACAAAATGCCAAGCGATCGTTGCATGATTCCATTCCGGAAGAACCGCAACCAATCCATACGCTTCAAGGCATGACCGCGCGACCATCGCATCGGCTAGATCATGATAAACGGCAACTGTAACCATCGTAGCCATGACATAGCTCCCTGCATGGCGCCGAGAGCTGGTGCGTAACCCTTCGGCAAGTCGAGAATGAAGTGCCAATACGTTTAGCTGAGGTGGTCCTTTAACGGCTGTTCCAAAGGAAACCTCCTGCCCTCGAAATTTTCAGAGCGAGGGCGTCACGGCGCCGCGTGCATCGCGTCGCCGACATCCGCAAGGAAGTTTCCTGGCATCAGCAAGCCGGGCACTGGATGAAGGGCACAAAAAGCCGCCCGGCCGCCTCTGAATACTTCATCGAAGAGCGCGAAGTAGACGACATCTTCGAGGCGCACGGTGAGCTTATCGAGCTTTCCAAGGAATACGAGCACAACAATCGCACGCTGATACAGGGCACGATGACGGCCGAAGTGCGTGCCGAGATGGCCCGGCCCAACGAGACGCGCCCGTCTGTCACGCGCAACAAGGCGAACTTCCTGGATCCGGCGCGCCACCTCCATTTCATAGACGCCGACAACCTGCACCTGCCTGAAGGACGCGACGTTCGCACGATGCACGTTGAGAGCCTCGGCGAATGGGTGCGCACCATATTCCCGCCCGAGTGGAGCAAGGCGACGTTCGTTGCCGCTGTCACGGCATCGCACGGCTGCACCTCAACCCTGGTGGGCTCTGAGCGGCTCCCCAAGCTGCGCCTTATGGTGTGGTGCGCCGAGCGCTTGAATCTGAACTGGGGGCCGTTCAAGTTGGGAGCGATGAGCCGGACGAGGATCGGCGCGCACGCCACGAGGCCTACACCGCCTTTCAGCAGCTAATCGATAAGATAGTTGTTATCCCCGTCGGGAACCGCAGCGAGAAAAGTGGCCAGGCAACCTATTCCGTAAAGATATACGGCCAATTGGCTGCCCTCATGTCGCACGACGGCGAATGTAGGGAAGCGGTGGTTGCGGGGGTAGGATTTGAACCTACGACCTTCAGGTTATGAGCCTGTTCTAAGCCGGACTTGGCTGGTCTGCTTCGGTTCTCCTTAGACAACATAAGGAGCTGATTTTATTGATATTTTTGAATTGATTTTGTCCGACCTCATGTGGCAAACTCCGTCTTAATCCGCTCGTTTTGCGTACCTCTCGCGTACCTCCAGCGTACCTTTCGCGCTATGTTCCTGAGGACGATTGATGGCCGCTGTCGCCTTCACCGAAGCCTTCTTAAAAGCGCTGAAGCCTCAGCGCGGTCGCAAGGTCATGGAGTACCGTGATCGCGAGGTGCGCGGTCTCGAGATCCGCGTTTGGGCGAGTGGTGCTAAGTCCTGGCGGTGTCACTACACGCGTCGCAGCGACGGTCGGCGTCGCGTTATCGGGTTGGGCTCGTATCCGGGCCTGCCGCTGAAAGAGGCGCGTCGGAAAGCGCGGCGGCTTCAGAGCGATGTTGAAGACGTGCAAACGCGCGCCGACCCCGCCGCCGAGCGCGCGGCGCGCAAAGCCGCGGTCACGTTTTCTGATCTCGCTGACGCTTGGTTGGAGCTTCACGCCAAGCCAAACATTACTGCGCGCGCGCTGCGTGATCATCGTTCCATGTTGGCGCGTCATATCCTGCCTCTAATCGGGGCCATGAAGGCGTGTGAAGTCACCAAGCGGGATGTGCTGCGGTTGCTGGCGAATGTGGCCGCCAGGCCGGATGCGCGCAAACGGAAAGAGGCCGCCCCGCGGACCATGACGCACCGGCCCAACCGGGTGTTCGAGTTGGTCCGGGCGATTTTCCGCTGGGCAGTGAGCCAGGATGAATTGCCCGTCGATCCCACGTATGGAGTGAAGCGGCCCATCAAAAAGGAAAAGCCGCGCGAGCGCGCCTTGTCGGGCGACGAAATCAGAACGCTGTGGGCGGTGCTCGATGCAGTCCCCGACACACGCCGCAGGGTCAAAGGCAAGGCATCAGATGTGGCATCCGGTCTGCCGATGACCAAGGCCACTGCGCTTGCGCTTAAGCTGTCGCTCGTTACGGCACAACGCATCGGGGAAGTGGCGGGAATCGCCATCTCAGAATTGTCGTTGAACACGACGAGCCCGGTCTGGGTCGTCCCGGGAATCCGGACCAAGAATGGTGACCCTAACCGCGTGCCGCTCTCTGATCTTGCTTTAGAGCTGATTGCCGCGGCGCGTACGCTCGCCGGGGACAGCGCGTGGCTCTTTCCCAACCCATCGGGCGATGGTCCCATCGATGCGCATGCCCCGACGCGCGCGCTGAGCCGCGCCCGTGGCGCCATCGGCATTGAGAATTTCCGGGTGCACGATCTCAGGCGGACCGCAGCGACCAGTATGGCCGCGATCGGCATTCACCCCCATACGATTTCGCTCGTGCTGAACCATGTCAGCGCCCGGCAGGGGACTGTGACAAGCAAGGCCTACGTTCATTACTCTTATGATCGCGAAAAAAGAGCGGCGCTTAATGCGTGGGGGCAGCGATTGACGGAGATTCTTTCCGATCACGGGGACGCGAAAGTGGTGCCGATGTCTCGACGCTCCCGATCTCAGTGAGAGCGTAATGTCGCTCACCCCGTGTACCACCTAAAGTTCCTTGCTGGCATTCGCTACCCCAAAACTAAAGTCCAGGCGCGAGACAACCGACGCTAGCAAGTGGCAGCCGCCAAGGCGTGCCCCTTACGTTTGCAAGAGACTGATCATCTTGCGTGCTCGACAGGACTGGCGCATTTAAGCGGTCAAGGACCTCGGCGCGGGTCACTTGGTCGCCACAACGTAATCACGCCGGGGGGGCGAGAAAAACGAAAATACGGGTAGTAGTCCTTGTGGTGGTGGCCGTAGTACGTCGAGTAAGGCCGATAATATGAAGGGGCTTCATAGTCTTCCGAGTAGATGTACCCATCCGACTCGGAGTCATAATAAGCATCGGGATGACGGTAAGGCCCCCCCACCCGTTCAATCAGATGCCGGCTTAGTTTGTCTCCGGTGGGCAGATGACCAGGCAAAGCCGCCGGCATTGATTGCGCCGCCACCGAGAGGGCGATGGCCAATACAATCGGACACCCCAACCTTGTCAGCGCAGAACGCATGCGCATAGCAACAACCCTATTAAGCAACTGCAGGACAATGACCCTCAGGCTGATATTACCATAGTCGGCCCGGGATGTCCGTGATCCCAAAGCTCTGGCTCTAATATGACTCTGGCGACAATCCCCTGCGTCCACGTTATGCAGAATGGTGCAAATCCTCGGAATCATCAGGATTCGGCGGGGCGATGAGCGCCAACAGCGCATGTGTCTACAGCGTTACATCTCGCCCAAAAAACGACCTTCAGCTCGTACCACCACTTGT
>JAUVPN010000256.1 GCA_030598645.1 Hyphomicrobium sp.
CAGATGGCCCTTTTCGCGGTCAATACTGGCTGCCGCGATCAGGAGGTTTGTCACTTGCGCTGGGACTGGGAAGTCGGCGTGCCTGAGCTATCGACGAGCGTGTTCATTATTCCGGGTGAGCGAGTGAAGAACTCGGACGATCGGCTCGTTGTTTTGAATAACGTCGCGCGGTCGGTAATTGAGGCGCGCCGCGGAATTGATCCCATCTACGTCTTCACGTATGCCGGCAAACCGATAAACCGGATGCTCACGTCAGGTTGGATCCGCGCGCGCGACAAAGTGGAGCTGCCTCAGGTTCGGGTCCATGATCTGAAACACACGTTTGGTCGCCGTTTAAGAGCTGCTGGCGTGAGCTTTGAAGATCGCCAAGACTTGCTGGGGCACCGCTCGGGGCGCGTCACGACGCACTACTCGGCAGCCGAGCTTACCCGCCTCATCGAGTCTGCCAATCGAGTGTGCGAGATTAAGAAAGACCAGCCAGAGCTAGTGGTTTTGCGGGGCTCGTTGCGCATTGGGTCCCGCAAAATTCCCGCAGGCGAGCCCCCAAGCCTATTGGGGCACCACGTAAGTGCTTGAAATCGATGGTAGGCCCGGATGGGATCGAACCATCGACACCCTGATTAAAAGTCAGGTGCTCTGCCACTGAGCTACGGGCCCCCAAAGACGGTCTAACGCCCTTCAGGCGGGCGCTTATACCCGATTGCGCGATCACAGCCAACTGGCTGAGGTAGCCGCCTGGCAACCAATGGGCAACCATGGACGACCGTACTAGAACTCAAATGGTACTAGGACAGGAAACGTCGAAAATAAGATTACTTTCATGCCACGACATTGGTCACTAGATCCACCAAGCTTCAATTGAGGGCCACAAAACGGAGGGCGAAATCAATGGATAAGATTGATGTCCTGCTCACGCCACAGCAAACGGCTGAGCGGCTCAACCTGACACGTTCGACTTTGCAGAGGATGCGCACCGAGGGGAACGGCCCGCAATTCTGCAAGATCGGACGGCGGCGCATCGCTTACCGAGAGGCGGATATTTACCGCTGGGTGAACGAACGGACGGCGTCGAGCGTCGCCGACGCGAGGGTGCGCGGGCTAGCCCCTCCTCATTACACCCAACGGTAAACGGCATATTCGGGGGGACGTGTGGGTCAAACTGCACTCAAAATCGAACAAGTAACGGAACTTGCGCCGACTCCATCGTCTGTCGCAGCATCGACTCTGGCCGAGGCCACGTCATCGACAGCGGGTGTGACTCCAAAGCGGAGGCGCCGCCGGGGCGAGCGCCGACAGCTAGTGCGAATTTGGCTACTGGGCTTGGAGGAACCTCCGCCATCGTCGCCCCCGTCGGCGCTGGAGCACGCACAGCGCTTGCTCGAATGGCTGCAAAGCGACCCATCTTTCGCAGGCCATTGCGTGCTGGCCGCTGACCTGGCCCGCATCTACCCCACCTTATGTGACGAGCTGGATTGGCCTCCACGCCCTTGGAATACGGTTGCGAAACACCTACGGCGTCTGACGGGCGGCAAGAAGCAGTATCGTTGGCTAGATGGACGGCGGTTATGTGTGTATCCGATCCCGGAGCGTACAACGTGAAGGGGATAATGCAACTCAACCCGTCCCGCAGAAAGATTGCCTCCGATGATGCCAAACCGCACGAAGCAATTGGGCCCGACGCTGTTGCGAGCAAGTCTTCGGCGCTCCATCGCGACAATGCGTTCGGCCGACTTCCGATGTCGGTGGCCCGCGATAAGCGGCTTTCGGCTGTTGATCTTGTGGTTCTCACCCATCGCACAACCTTCACCAAAGGCTTCGTGCCGAAAGAACATTTCGTCCAGGCGATCGTAAAGGGCGGCATGGGTAAAGATACGGTTCGCCGTGCCATCGCGCGTCTTCGGAGCGAGGAGTCGCCACAAGCAAAGCGGCGGCGCAAGCGCCGTGGTCGCGACATTGAGCCGAAACTGCTCGGCTATCTACACAGGCGCCAGGTCGTCGATCCGAATGGACAATTTATCGGGGTGCGTGAGGAGCTGCGATTGCCCAAGTGCCAGCGGCCACGGCTCGTTCCGCGCTCATGGTTCGATGGACACTTGAGCCTCAATGCGCTGGCAGCCCTGATCTACATCCAGGCCGGAGCCGAAGGTGGCGGACAACCCTATCTGCGAGAAATCGCCGAGCGCTTCGGATGGACCCGGCAGACGGCGGCAAAGGCGGTGCGCAAGCTTGTCACAGTAGGTCTCGTCGTTGAGCACCATGACCGGCGCCAAGAGGGCCGCTTCGCTGGCGTCCGATATGGCCTAAAGGACCGCCAAACAGTCGATCTCCGCTGCGTTAAAAAACCCGGCAACGGTGTGACCGGCAACGGTCAACCGGGCAACATACTAAGAGACGCCCTTTACGAACTCTCTTCGAGAGATTCCTCTAACAAATACATCCGCAGTAGTTACGCATCTCTGGAGCGAGATGCGGCCACTCCTGATTTTTCGCAGGCTGATTTGGGATCGATTGCAGTAAGCACGCCTAACTTGCTGTGGTGGGCTGAGGAGCAGCCCTACGGGGACGATCTTTTCAGCATCGACGACGATGCGGTCCAAACAATTTGCGCGGTTGCTGGCGATGATGAATTACGGAGCCTCATGCGCGAGGCCACAGGTGGTCGCGTTTCTTGGGAGATTATGTCCGACGCTGGCCTTGAGGCCATAAGAACGCTCGCGGCCTACGTTCTCGAATGGCCGCCCTACGACGAGACGTTCACACCGCACGAGGCGCTCGACTACGTGCTCAACGCTATTCGCAATCGCATCGGAAACCGGCCAAAGGCATGGTTGAATTCACTGGCCGTGATCGGGCTGCGCATCTTGTGCCCGAGCGCCGGTGGCGATGGCGTGGAGGATGCCCCCTACCGTTCTCAGCGTCGTAGACGGAAGGCGCCGTCACCACGCATGACTGCGGCGTTTCGCGACATCAAAGCTGCCGACCACGCCCTCGTGATTGCTCCAATGCTTTACCGAGATGCCAAGAGCTTGGAGGACTTGATCGAGGAGTTCTGGCCCGCTGCGGTGGACACGATTAGGGCCTGCTTAGCTGACGCGGCGATCAATGGTGGTGAGGTCGGCAAGATCCGGACGTGGTCCTATTTCGTCCCCGCCCTCGACGACGAGCGCCGCGCTGTGGAGCTGAGGGCGAAAGGCCTGCGGCCCGGCGACTGCCCTGGCTGGCGACACTCAAGCCGGAAGAACAGCGATAGGGGGGCTACCAATGCTTAAGCTCACGTACGCCAAGTACGGTTCAACCGGCGCGCTGCGCTGCTATCAGCACCCGAATTTCGGGCTGATCGAAACCGTCACGACTTGGCGCGAGCCCGGAGCTTACATCATTCGCATTGAAACTGAGCGGGATCGCGCAAAGTGGCGGGAGATGAGCGAGCGCTTGCATCAGCGGCCAGTTCAGCCAGGCAAAGGCCGTTCCAAAGCCATGGTCAGAACAGCGTGCGCGGAGAGGGGTGGAACGTGACAGGGGTTCCGACAAGGAAGCCGTGTGCGATCTGCGGCATAGTCCAAAGCGCCTGAGCGTCTTAACTGAACCAATTTTCGGACGCTTGCGCGCGCGTCGTGGGCTTCGAGGTTGGTGCGAATACGAGACGACTTTTCTACGCAATACGCGCACCCGCGCGCGCATCATGGACTGCTAGTTCGGCGCCAGTCCGAGGCGAGTTTAGACACCAGTACGCACGCGCGCGTCATGGGGTCCAAGCAAATCGAGGGACAGGGAAGGATAACAACCGTGCGGCTCTACACGATCACCTGCAACGCCCGCACCCGTGCGGGCCATCCTTGCAAGCGAAAGGCTCTGGCGAACGGCCGTTGTCGCAATCATGGCGGCTTAAGCACAGGACCACGGACGAAGGCCGGAAGGGAGCGCTGTGCTGCGGCGACGCGCGAACGATGGAGAAAGTGGCGCGAGCAACGGGCGCAGACGTCGGCGGTGTAGTATCACGGCAGTGCCCGAGCAGTGGCCGTTCACGGCGCCATGTTTACGTCCTGCGTTATGTCCGTTTTTTGGGGTAAAGCAGGCATCCGTCACGCAGTTCCAAATGACCGCTATTGACCAGAAGGAGTATTGAAATGGACGAACACCTAAACGAGCGACGTCGTTTCTCGGAGCTGTATTGCCCCACGGGCGAATACGAAGAGCACATCAAAGAAGAG
>JAUVPN010000190.1 GCA_030598645.1 Hyphomicrobium sp.
GCGATCGTCGTGCTCCTTGATCCATTGCGCGGCTGCCGTCATTGCTCCCCCATCACAACCAATTGCGGATCTCTGATGTTGGACTTTGGCGTAATTTGTAGAGCGATTCGCCAGGCCTGCTCATCGTCGTGAGGGGGCAAGGTGGCGTAATTCCCCTGGGCATTAACCGCGCCGCAACCAGTGGTTTTCAGCATGTCGGCAGCATCGTTGACGCCTTTGAGCAGCACGGCCGGGCTCACCATAGCGATCTCGGCATCGATGATGCGCACACACAGCGCGTGCCACGGCCGCTGTCTCGCCCACGTGGTTGGCGATCCGATGCCGGAGATCTTATAGGGGTCCGACGAAACGGATCCATAGGACGATGCATCTCGTAGAGAGCAACGTTGTCGACGGCAGCCGGCAAACGCACCGTGTGATTGGCCGCACGTCCCCCTCCGGGGGTCAAGCGAACATCTCTAACTTGATCTGCGGCGATGATGGCCTTAGCTACTTGCTGATTGTAAGTGTCTAGGCTAGCGGCCCGTCTTGCGTTTGGCCGGGAACCTTTTCACGTCTGGCAATCAAAGGTTAAGGTCACAATTCGCGCAAACGAATTTTGCAACAAGTGTCGTTCAAGGTCCGACATCGATTTGAAGATGGAGACAGTCTCGCAACCCGCATCTCCAGAGAACGTATTCGTCACCGGTGCTACGGGATACATTGGCTCCGCGTTGCTTCGTGCGGCTAACGCCAGCGGTTACAAAGTGTATGCATTGGCGCGGTCGGAGACCTCTGCGGCTCAAATTCACAGTCTGGGGGCCACTCCTGTGATGGGTGACCTTTGCAATGAAACCGGCGCCTGGACATCCAAAGCACTTAAAGCCGATGCGATCGTCCACCTGGCGCAACCCAAGACGTTTGGCGGCCGCATTACAAATCGTCGGGCACGGCGCTACCGGAACCAACGTCTTGCTATGGAGCGTGCACTTTGGGGGGCGCTTGATCCCCGGCGGGTTCGGCGCATCGTCTATGTCGCGGGGACGAGCTACTACGGGGAATGCGGCAGCCGGTTGCGCGACGAGAAGACGACGCCGAGCCCTAGAGGCTGGGGGCCATACATGGCCCCCTCGATCGAGGCTTTGGACGAGCATATCGCGCGAGGGCTACCAATCGTGTCCGCGTTTCCTGGATGGGTTTATGGTCCAGGATCATGGTTTGCGGAATATGTGCTCCAACCGCTTCATGCGAGAAAACCGGTCACAGGATTGAGCGGTCGTAGCCGTCTTGTCTCGCCGGTGCATGTCGACGATTGCGCACGCGCGATACTGCACCTCTTGTTGGTTGGCGAGATTGGCCAGCGCTATTTCGTGGTGGATGACGAGCCCGCGACAACCGAACGAATTGCGCGCCTGGCAGCCAAGTCGCTCGGCGCGCCTAGCCGCGGTCGGAGGGTGCCCAAGCTTGTACTTAGGCTGCTCGCCGGCCGCGTCATTGCCGAAAGCCTTGCCACTGAGAGCTGTCTCTCAAATGCGCGTCTGCGCGCCACGGGCTTCCAGCCAGCCTTTTCGACGTGCGAGGAAGGCGTGCCCGACGTTGTGGCGACCTGGCTACGCACAGTCGCATCAAAGCCCCAAAAAACAGTAGCGGCGCGGCAGCATTACTACCGCGCCGAATACCGTGCTGTAAGCGGTCGTTTCAGCTAGCTCTTCTGAGCTGCACTAGACCATTAGATCCTTGCTGGAGCTCTTGACGGCTAGACGCGCGCAATCATATCGTTAACTTTACGGTTAAGTATCAGCATATCGATCCGAACTTTGCCGCGGTGTCGGACCTCGCTGCCCCGACGACATATCGATGCCCGCGAACCTGAAATGCTCAAGCCGACACGTCGATGCCTTGCCTCATCATCGCAGCAGGCGGCCCTTTGAGACAATGTCCAATGTGACGCCCGCAGTGAGTCCGCTCAGTCACAAGTGCCCCTCGCTAAGGAATAGATCGAGAGGAGTATGCCCATGAAAGCGCCCGCCGTTGCGACACGCGATGAATGGCTCGCCGCCAGAAAGGAGCTGTTGGCCGAAGAAAAGGCATTTATGCGCCAGCGAGATACATTAAGCGCCAAACGCCGTCAGCTTCCCTGGGTGAAGGTTGACGAAAATTACACATTTCAGGGCCCGAACGGTGAACGCACACTAGCTGAACTCTTCGGCGACAAGAGCCAGTTGATTGTCCAGCATTTCATGTTCGGCGAGGATTGGGATCAGGGTTGCCCCAGTTGTTCTTTCTGGGCTGACGGATACAACGGCATCACCACACACATGGCGCATCGTGACGCAGCGTTCGTTGCCGTTTCCAACGCCCCCTACCCGCAGATAGATGCTTACAAACGGCGCATGGGCTGGACGTTTGATTGGGTCTCATCCCATGGCTCAAGTTTCAACTACGACTATCATGTCTCCTTTACGAAAGAACAACTGGAAAGCGGTTCGGCGGACTATAACTTCGGAAAATCCTTTGGCGGTGAAGAAGCGCCAGGCACAAGCATTTTCGCGAAGGACGATGCAAACAACGTCTATCACACCTACTCGTGTTACGGGCGTGGGCTCGACAATATGAATGCCGCCTATCAGTACATTGACCTCCTCCCAAAAGGCCGCGACGAGGATGAGCTGCAATTCCCGATGGCCTGGGTTAGACGCCACGATCAATACGAAGAATGATGGGCAACGCTCGGACATGCAGCGTACTTAATCTATTGTCCGCTTCGGGGCAAAGCGGACTTTGAGCCATGCAAGTTCCGGTTTTAGGGCTAGAGCTAATCAACTTGGCCGGTTGCTTTGACTTCAGCCGATGGCCTGCTTGGGAGACGTCTGAATTGATTCTTCTCTACTCGTTGGGTAGTTGCATTGAGATTGGGAACGCGATCGGATCGACGCGTCGGCGCCCGATGCCCGAGGGGGCACTGCGATATGCCTGCTGATCTCACGTCCGCTGATATCTTTTCGCGCGAGCACAAGCGTGACCCCTATCCCTTTTATGCGCGTTTGAGAGCGGAGGCGCCCGTCTATCAAGTCAAGACGCCGATCTTCGGTCCAGTTTGGCTGATTACGCGCTACGACGACGTGGTCGACTGTCTCAAAGATGCAGATCGCTTCGTCAAGGACCCCAAAAATGCCCGCGTTAAGAACCGGAAATCGATGCCTCGGTGGCTACCCGCCAGCATTAAGGCGCTGGAGCAGAACATGCTCGATATCGACGATCCCGGTCATCGGCGCCTTCGAAACCTTGTCAATAAGGCGTTCAGTCGGCGCCGGGTGGAGGAGCTGAGGGATAAAGCCGACTCCATCGCCCGAGGCCTGCTGGCCCGCTTCCCGGACAAAGGCTCGGTGGATTTGGTCAAGAGCTTTGCCCTGCCGCTCCCGCTGACCGTCATCTGCGAGCTACTAGGCGTTCCCGTTGCCGACCAGAACAAATTCCACAAATGGTCGTCTGCCTTCTTGAGCACTACCTCACAGTTCAAGATGTTGCGCTCTCTGCCCTACATTTTTGCCTTCATCGGCTACCTCAAGCGGTTGTTTCGCGCGCGCCGAGCAGAACCGCAGGACGATCTCATCACAGCACTTGTCCAGGTCGAGGAAGAAGGTGACCGGCTCAATGAGCACGAGTTGGTTGCGATGGTTCTCATTCTCATCATCGCGGGTCATGAGACGATGGTAAACCTCATCGCATCTGGAACACTGGCACTATTGGAGAACCCCGTGCAGCGACGCGCCCTAATCGATGATCCGAACCTCATGGGCACCGCCGTGGACGAACTGTTGCGCTACACCGCCCCAGTCGAGACGGCGACTGAGCGTTACGCAGCGGCGGATGTCGAAATGGGCGGGGTCATCATCCGGCGCGGCAACACCGTGCTGGCAGCGATCGCATCGGCCAACCGCGATGATCGGAAGTTTGTCGAGCCAGACCGCCTCGATCTTGCGCGCGATCCTAATCCGCACGTGGCTTTTGGCGATGGCATTCACTATTGCCTTGGGCACCAGCTCGCGCGCATGGAGGCCGAAATTGCCTTTACGCGCTTATGGAATCAACTCCCGAACATGAAGCTCGCAGTGCCCGTCGATAAGCTGATATGGCGCGAAACTCCGGTGGCGCGTGGCCTATCAGCGTTGCCAGTGACGCTCTAGGCTTCGATGTCGGTAGCTGGCAATGCCCGCTTTGATCCGAAGCGGACATCGTGAGTTCAAGCTAAGCCACCAGTGCACAATACGCGGTGCGAAGCTGGGAGCGGCCCGCCTAGCCGCCCCCATTCTGTGCGCGTCTACTGTCCAACATGGGGATCCATATTCGGATCAAAGGGCAGTTGATCGAGCTGTTCCACGTACTCCAGCGGGTCGAAGGGCAGCTTCGATGCGTCTATCTTCGGTTTCGCCAGTGCCTTGATCTCGGGTGACGCGTTCTCAATGCCGGTCCAGGGCACGCCATGCACCTCCTTCACATCTGGGTACTTCTTCTTCCACAAATCGTGGCGAAGCTTCATGCGATTGAATGGGCTCTTAAGGTGGATGAGGTTGGTTAGCATTGGTGTTTTCTCACGCGGGTCGGCTGGCAGAAAATAGAAGGCAGCCGGAATACCGCTTGCTTCGCCGACCGGATCTGGGGAAATCCAATGGCGCTTGTAATTGCCCTTGACGGTCGCGCCCAGGCGGGGCCCCGCATAAATGAAGACATAGTCGCGCCGGCTGTTGGTATCGCCTTTCAGCAGCAAGGCAGTTTGGTCGATGCCGTCAATAATGCGGTCGGTCGGAATGTACTGGGTTGCTACCGCCAACCGGGCAAACGTGGTGAAGAGGTCTGTTTCGTGGATGATGTCTCCAACAAGCTGACCCGGCGCGATGACACCTGGCCACCAGGCAAAGGCTGGCACACGCACGCCGCCTTCTAGGAAGTCGCCCTTTCCACCCCGAAAGATGGTTTCAGCCATGCCAACGCCTGGCGGCGGGTTGTGGGACATGGGGCCATTGTCGGCCATGGCAACAATCAGCGTGTTGTCTGCTATTTCGAGTTCTTCAAGCTTGGCGATCAGCCGGGCTATGAAAGGGTCGATGTTGCATTGGAGCCCGTCCTGGAGGAGGCTGCGCGCCACAGCACACTTATTCGGATTGGGAAGGAAACTTGCCAGGTTCGGCCAATTGGCAACGTAAAAGGGTTTGCCGGCCTTGGCGTTGCGCTCAATGAACTCCAGTGTGCGCCGCTGGGCTTCGGGATCAATCTTCACGTAAGTATCGTGAGAATTATCGACCCACTGGCGGGTCTTCTCGCCTTTCTTGCCTTCGGCAATCATCACCCAGCCCTTGGTTACAAAACTGTCGTCGAGCTTGTAAGGGTCTGGCGGTAGTATGTCTTCATGCAGGCCGATGGACGCGTTGGCTCCTTCAGCAAGCTTGGTGTTGAGGGAAAGGATTTGGTTGTAGCCCGTGAAGAAGGCTTCATCGAAACCCTGGTTATGCGGGTAGCTCTCCTCGATGTCTCCAAGATGCCACTTGCCGTAAAACGCAGTTGCGTAGCCAGCCTTGGAAAGCACCTCGGCCATGGTCACCTCTTCGCCGCGCATGCCGTGGCTCTCAAGGAGCATGCCGATATTGTACATGCCGCTGCGGATCGCGAGCCGCCC
>JAUVPN010000277.1 GCA_030598645.1 Hyphomicrobium sp.
AGCCGCGAGGCCGAGAACGGAGCGAGGTCGACATGAGTCGTCTCGCCAGTGGTGATCAACTCGCCAAGTGCTTCACCGGTGCCCGGCGCATTAAGCATCCCCCACACGGAATGACCGGTGGCGACGTAAACCCCCTCCAACTCTGATACCGTACCAATCAATGGCATCCCGTCCGCCGTGATTGGCCGATAGCATGCCTGCTCGGCAATCACTGGTGCCGCGCGCAGCTGTGGCACCAGTTGTACCGCGATGTTCCTCAGCTTCTCGCACTTGCCCTTTTCCGGCAGCACACTAGCCGGGTCGATCGGTAACGCAGCTGTACCCTCCAGCCCGCAGACATAAAGTGTCCCATCCGCCCGCGGCACGATCTCGGGTGACAGGATTTTGCCGTCCTCATCCTCGAATTCGGCGAAGATAGCCTCGGCAGGCAATGGCGCTTTGGGCCGGAATATGACGCTGTGTCCCTTAAGGCCATAGACAGGGGGCAGAGGCGTCCATTGCGCGGCCAAAATCGACCATGGCCCCATTGCCAGGACGACCAGATCTGAGGTGATTTCCTCGCCGTCCTCAAGCACAACGCCCGCAACTCGCTTTCCGCCATGCGATCGGCGCAAACCTGCAACGGTTCCGATGCGCAAGGTCCCTCCGCGCGCGAGCGCCGCCTCCATAAGCGTTGTCGAAAAGGCTTCTGGATCGAGCTGGGCAGTCGTTGCCACGCTCCCAAGCCGGCTGTGATATGCCGCGTCTGCGGCCAACCAACCTGTACTATCATCGCAGTCGCGCGCCTTAAGCGTGCGCCGCGCACTCATTGCCGCGCTGAACGTGTCCACCTTGCGGTATCCGTAGGAGTTGCCAAGCTCATCGGCCCAAATCTGATGAAGGTCGAAACTTCGCTGTGCCAGCTCAGACACCGGCGTTCCATCGCACCAGTCGCGCGCAAGAAACCCACCAGACTTGCCCGATGCCGACCCGCCGACGCGCCAACGTTCGACCACCGTGACGGCAACATCGCGTCGACTCAACTCATAAGCGATCGCACCGCCAATCACGCCGCCACCGCAGATCACCACGTGCATCGTTCGAACACCCGTTCGAGGATCCTCTTAGGGCTTCCTTCGGATTGTTGCTGACGCCCAAAGTGTCGCTTGACCAATGAGACGCGTCCTGACTAGGCCCTCACCAGCAATGCGCATCTGCTCGAAATCTTTCGTTGCCCTTGTCGAATCACATTTCATCGCTACTTTTAGCGAGCCAAGGCGGCGTTACCGCGCCGCACCCGGCTCTACATCAGACAAGCTAACAAGGAGCTTGACCAATGCTCTTCCCTTATATTCCCCACGGCGCGCGTGCGCCAGTTGTTCTGTGCGCGCACCCAACCTCCTACAACGATCTAATCCAGCAAGAGCCCGACGGCACTTGCAGCTCAAGAAGAGCTGTCCGGAGCTATCGGCGATTGCGGCCAGGAATGGCTGCAGCGTCGGCTGCTTAGTGCCTCAAATCGCTTCTTCATCAAAATTGGATCAGATCGATGACAGACGCACTGCGCCACAAGGCGCTGGGTGCGATTGCTGTGCTGCGCTACACATCGCATCAAGACAAGGCAGCCATTCTCTGCGCCTACTTTGAGGCGCTAAAGCTTCAGTCCGAGGTCGCACTTGACCGAGCTGCCCGACTGCAAGATCGGGGCTGGCGGTTCAGACATAAGCATTCGTCGAAACCAATGCTTCGGCTGCGCCATCGTCGTTTGTTCTATGAGGTTAACCTGCGGCCCAACGGCGATGCCGAATTTCGACTAATGCGCGTACGAAATTCTCACTGGATTAGCGCGCAAGATGCAGACGGATTTGAGGCCTACATCGTTTCCATTGATCGCGGAGACCAGCATGCCGTAAAGGTGGCAAAGTGGTTGTTGGTGGGCGCTGTCATGGTTTTGGTGAGCATCTTTTTGCTCCGAATGGTCAACGCCGCTTGAATCCAGCCTCACCGATATCGGCGCGACGATTGCGGAGATTCGTGACGTGTCCGGCCATGCCGAAGGATCGGCTAGCGTTATTCTTGGCTACATGCGCAAGCAGGGCGCTGGCGTAAAGCAGATTAAGCGGCTGGGGCTCTGATTAGGCCGCGTGGATAATGTTGCCAAGGGTTAGCTCGGGCGTGTCAGGTGAGAAGCGATAGCCAATCAGGGGACCGTCCCTACCTGCGGAGTAGTCGAGACAAATGGCATTCTGCGCTTCCAGTTTCACCGGCCCAGCTAGCCAGTAGTGTCCGAAGAAGACCGACTTGGCGTCCTCGGCATAGAGCATTTTCCCGCCTGTCTCAGTCAACGGTTCGTCAGGAAGCTCCTGCGGATTGGGGACAGAGACGACTGCCTCGCGCCACGTCTGTGCCTCCCTTCGCCACCAACCAAGACGCACTTCATCGCGGACTTGCCCGCCTCCGTCTTGGAAGACCACCCCATCCGGGAGCGCGATCTCCGGGCCCTTTGTCAGGAGGTTTACGTCCTCCTGGTCTCGGTGCTGACCCTGGCGTGAGTTCGCGTCGACCAATCCAGCTTGTCAGTCGGTTGGTCTTTCTTTGACATCGTGAACAGATCGGAGGGCCGGGAGGGGACCAACAAGCCCCTCTCGGTGATCGACGCTTAGCTAGCAAAGGTTCGCTTGACCCTTCAGTTCAGGGCCTCACACCGTGCATCACCTTTCTCGAAGCCCAGCTTAGGCCACCAATATCCTCTCTGCGTTTCGATATTTGCAATATCTTGCTCCGAAAGTCTTTCCTCGCGTCCAGCCTTCAATAGCCGGTCACGAAACGTGGTGTGCAACTTCTCGAAATGAACGATCCTTTCCAACTCTCGTTTATCGTTCTCATCGTCGCCGATATAACCAACTGGCACGCGAAGCTCGGGGCTATGTCCTCTGATGTATCGCCAGTAATGCTCAATACAGATGGCTAGTTCCTTGAGATGCAACTTCGGCTCCTTGGTCTTCGCTTGGCCAGCGCCGATGTCGATCTTCTCCAATAGTGCCTCACAGTTCGCCGTGGCCTCTTTCGACGCCTTATCGTTTTCCATGTCGTTTAGTATCGTGACGTAGCGTCTGAAAGTGGCTTTATATTCCGCGTAACTCTGAATTTCAGCGCGAGCCGCGATCGCTTCTTCGAAGATGTTCGCTGCCTCCAAGTGGTAACTCGCCTTCGCCCCGCTTGCCCAGCTGTACTCTCGATAGATGAGCATGCAAAATGTCAAATCAGCTGCAGACGCTCGCTTAGCAAGTATGCGCCCTTTCTCGGCAATGCCACGGAAATAGGCGGCAGCCTCTTCGATACTGACATTGTGTTTCAGGGCCCTGCAAAACGCCTTATGTGTTTCAACGGCCACCTCCCTGAAATGAACGAAGCCCGGAATGTCCACGGCACTCCACAAATCGAGTTCTTTGATCCCCTGAGCACGGGCCTCTTTTTCGAACAGTTCCCACCACAACTTTTCCTCTGCTGCGGCTTCCTGAAAGTACCCCCACGCCTCTTTAAGCTCTAGTTCACCATAGTGCTTGGGTGCCTTAAAGGGTACGAAAGCAGCCTTGGACGACACTCTCGCGACCTCATAAC
>JAUVPN010000267.1 GCA_030598645.1 Hyphomicrobium sp.
GGAGCGCCCCCAGGATTGCCGGACGCGCCTTGTTGAAGTCGCGGAAGACGCGCTTCTCAAGCTTCCGATCGTCTTCGGTGATCGTCTCAAGCTGCACAAGCAGCGCCCTGTCAGCAAGATCCGACCGGCTGGCAACGTCGTTGATGCTGGTGAGTGCAATCGGACGCTGGCCCTCAAAGATCACTTCGTCGTCGTCGGTATAGAGCGACCGCGTTGCGAACCCACCGCCGGTCGATAGGCGGCATAGGCAATCGGCAAGCTCGGCAGGAATGCCCGACAGGTTGTCGAAAACAAGCAAGTGACCGTTCATCGCCGCGACGTAGAGGTCGCGCGCATCTTTCGGCATTGACCGAATACCCCCCGTACGCGGGTCGACAAGCATTTGCAACAACCGCGCGAGCATTGTCTTGCCGGTGCCCTGCTCGCCGGTAAGGCCCAGCACTGGATAGGGCCCGACGCCGCGAAGCACGGCCAGCAGCCAAGAGACCACCAAGACGAATGAAGTCTGATCGACGTTGAGATGACCTTTCAGACCGCCAACGGTCTCGATGTTGGCGCCCTTGATGGGCCTAGGGATCTCCTGCATGCCGCGCTTGCGGCGGAACCTTACGGGCGGGTTCGCGACGATATCCCAGCCTTCGTCGGTGATCTCGATGGCTTCCCAGGCATCGTTACACAGATCCAAGTAGATCTTATCGTCGACGTTGGCGACGCGCAGATAAACCTCGCGCTCCTCGCCGTCGAAGTGCGCCATCGCGTCAATGACACCCATGGCTTGAGACATTGCATCGCTGTTCGGTGCGCTCTTTCGGAGATTGTAAAACTCGCGCCGGAGCCAACGTCGGTATCCACGACTGTTGAGCGACCACGTTTCGCGGTGCCCGTTGATGGTGATGTCCGCGAAGGCGACGCCGTCGGCCGTGTGAAACAGATCGACACCAGGTCGTGTTGCGATCTCGATTAGCTCAGCCGCTTGCGTCTGCTTCTTTCCGGCAGCCATTAACAACTTCCTGGCAGCCGAATTCGGATCTATCTCAGTCGGCTTGCCAGCCTTGTTGCTGACGACGTGCCCCCCGTTCGCGCCGTTCGCTGCGGCGCGCTCCCGATCGAGCCGTTCGTTGATTTGGTCGGCTGTCTCGCGGGGTGCCATCAGAACGCGCTTATCTGTCATGTCCGGCGCCCCCGCATATGTCGAAGCTGCCGATACTCACGAAGCTGGCGGCTGTCGGCCATGGCCTCAAGCGTGAGGAGTTGCGACATACGCCAGCACCACTCCACGGCGGCGGCTTTAGCGTCGCGTTCGCGTTGCAGCTTCACTTCGCGCAGCAGGATGGCGCGCTCCATGTTGGGCGCGAGGCGCGGCAGGACGGGAACGAAACCCGTATCAGTGATAGTGCTGGGTGCAGTGTCGAGTATCATCGCCATCGTCCTCGTTCGCGATGGCGGCCACGGCCTTGCTAAAGCCGTTGATATGCAGTACGAACCCTCATCGTCATCTAAATTTTTTCGCCGTCGGGACCCTCTCCTGGCGGCGAATTTTTTGTCCGCTCCTATGCCACGCCAAGCATCTTGCGCAGCGGCTCGGTCAGAACGCGCCAAGACCGGCCAATGCGCACCGCCGGAATCTCTCCGCTCGCTAAGGCTCGGTAGGTCTGGTCTTCGCCCATCGGCACAATCTTGCGGAACTCCCGCACGGAAAGTGTCGGCTTGTCGGGAATCTCGATTTTGGCCTTTGCCTTTGGTGGCATTTTTGTCCCCCTGCGTTTGCTGCCCCTCCGTTTTTAAGCCTTGACCGTCCTCCATTGCCACTGCTATCTAAAAAGATATGCAGAAGTGGTGAGATAGCAGTTATGCCGAAGCTAAGCCTTAAATGGCCGCGGGATTGCGGCGGGTATCACATCATCAAGCCGGGACAGTCATTGGCTGGCACGCACTGGAACGAAAGAGAGATACCCAAATCGGTAAGGACTCGACCATTGATCCTTCGCAACGGTAGTGCACTTGAGTTTCCAGACTGCCTGGAATTCGACGGCCTTTATGAGAAGCTCGCAAAGACCAAAACGTCAGCACAAGGCGCCAAGGACTTCGTGTCGCAATATGGATTCCTCAGGGCTGACCGCTATGAGTATGTTGATGCTATTTGCCACGAGATCCGGGTCGTTCAGAGCCTGATAAAGCTCAAGGACTCCCGCAACTGGGAGCGCCTTCATCTGTGGATGATCGACAACCGCAAGGCCATCCGTCTCAACCCAGAGCTTTTGGGAGGCGATCCGCCAGAGCTATTCTTTCGGCCATCGACTTTGATAGATGCGATCTATCTTCAATTTTTTGAGGATTTGTCGACCAAAGCCAATCTGAGGCTGTGCGCGCGTGCAGGCTGCGGAAACTGGTTCAAGTACGGCACTGGTACGAATCGTCGGAGCACGTCGCAGTATTGCTCACCGAAATGCCAAAACGCAGCGAAGTACGCCAAAATGAAGGAAGGGGGACGACTATGAGAGGAAACATCACCAAACGCGGCACGAAGTCGTGGCGTCTCAAATTCGATGTCGGCGCCGATCCATTAACGGGCAAGCGTAAGTACGCCCTTATCACCGTGCGCGGCACGTATAAGCAAGCGCAGCAGGAGCTAACCCGCCAACTGGCCGCTTACCACGACGGCACCTTTTTTGAGCCGACAAAGGTGCGGCTCGCAGAATGGCTAGACCAATGGCTGGCCGATCAACACGGGCTCGCTGCCAAGACGGCAGAGCGCTATTCCCAACTGATCAGCGCACAGATCACGCCACACCTGGGCGCCTGCCTCATGCAAAAGCTCCGCCCTACTCAGATAAAGGCGTGGCATGGCGCATTGCTGAAAGGCGGAGGGAAGAAAGGTCGGCCACTTGCCGCGCGCACGGTCGGACACGCGCATCGTGTGTTGAGCAAGGCGCTTGGCGATGCGGTGGGGTTGGAGATGTTGGCGCGCAATGTCGCCGCCGCCGTGCCGCCGCCGAAGATCGAAGCTAAAGAGATGGAGATCTTATCGGCGCGAGAGATTGCGGATTTGATGACGAAACTCCGCGGGCGCACCCTGTATCCTGTTGCGGTGGTGGCGTTGGGCACGGGCATGAGACGCGGTGAGTTGCTGGCGCTTAGGTGGTCCGATGTTGATTTGGACGCCGCCAAGCTCCGCGTCGAACGCTCGCTTGAGCAGACCAAGGCCGGCGGGCTCCGCTTCAAGGCGCCAAAAACAAAACATGGACGCCGGACCATTACCCTGCCCGGCGGCGCGGTCGACGTGCTGCGCGATCATCGCCGTCAGCAGCTTGAATGGCGCTTCGCACACGGTCTCGGCAAGCTTGCTGATGACGCCTTAGTGTTCGCCCGACCCGACGGGGATCCGCGATCCCCCCACGCGCTGACACAGGATTGGCGGCACTTGATTGCCAGTTTAGGGGGTCTGCCCCACGTCACCTTCCATGCGCTGAGACACTCCCACGCCTCTGCCCTGATCGCGGCCAACGTCGACGTGTTGACCATCTCCCGGCGGTTGGGCCATGGCTCGGCAAGCATCACGTTGGGGGTCTACGGCCACCTGTTTAGCGACACCGACAATCGGGCGGCTTCGGCGATTGATGCTGCGTTGGGAGAACTGCGATAGAACATCCGGTACCAATTCGGTGCCAATTCCGCCTTTACGCTCAAAACGCCCAAACGAACCTATTGAAAATATTGCAGGATCAGCGGCCGCGTGGCCTTACTGACAGGTCTTTAAAACCGCTCACCAGGGGATCGGCTTCATATCGCGGAAGAAACCGCCGGTAGGTCCGACATCAGGCAACGTAGCAAGCCA
>JAUVPN010000174.1 GCA_030598645.1 Hyphomicrobium sp.
ACTTCACTCTCCGATCCATACGATTTCAGGGTGTTGGCGCGGGTGAATCTCAGGCTCCCCCTTGGGATATCCAAGGATGATTGGTGCCACGGGTGCATAGCTCGTCGGCAATCTGAGTTCCCCTTTCGCTGTTGCCTCGTTGAGCCATGGCCGCGCCAAGCCAATCCAGCAGGTTCCCAGGCCTTCTGAGTGCGCTGCGAGCATCAAGTTCTGCGCGGCAAGCGCACAGTCCTCACTTGCCCCTGCCTCTGACGAGGTTGCGCAAATGACGATCAGAACCGGAGCCCCGTAGAAAATATCGAAGCCAGGATCGGCCAGGCGCTCGCGGAGCGACGACAGCGGCGATCCCGCGGCCATGGTCTTCAGCAGATGTCCCTTCGCACGATCGGAAATGCTGACAAGCCTATCGCGACCACGGACAACGGCAAATGCCCATGGCTGGAGGTTCAGCGCGCTTGGTGCCTGTGCGGCCGCCTTGACCAGCGACTGAATTGTCTCCGTCGCGGGCATTTCCGGTGCGTACTCCCGGATGGCATGGCGACCATAGATGGCTTCAAGCGCTTCCACGACGGGCTCCCGTTGTGCAGTACGTCGAACAACCACCGCCATGTTTGCGTAGTGATTCTGGAAGTCCATGACCTGGATCAGAGGGAGCATCCGAAAGTCGGCAACCTGAGTTGCTTCGTGCGATGGCGTTCACAGGTGCACATACGTACGTAGTGCTTCCGTTAAGGCCCCAGGCATCACCAGCCATGAATGATCGGATCGTCTTTCTGACGACCAAAATCAGCTTGCTCGAAGCCGAGCTCGCGGCTGACTTAGCGAAGAGCAGGCCGGGGCTGTCGAGCTGACGCTCAAGGAATTTCGGTGCTACCCCTCTTGCTTTAACCTCAGAAGCGGACGTATCGCCGAGTTCTCGGCGCAGCTGCGCCCTTTCCAGATTGCGGTTCAAACGAGCCCCCCGGCGACCGAGTGGTTGCCTGCGGTGTGCCAACTATGTTTGCATGTCACCATGGGAACCCGAGAAATGGGGACCTACCGAAGTCAAGGTAACCGCGACGATGGATGATTTTCCTGAACGGTGGATGTGGTCTGAGGCTTGCGAGATGCTGGCACGGGCGGAGCGGCTACATCATCAATTCTTCCAGCCGGTACGATCGTCATCGCACATTGCAGCATGGGAACCTCCCGCTGATGTGTTCGAAACTGATCACGAGGTGCTCGTAATCTTGGCGCTGCCAGGTGTGAATGCCGATCGCGTTGAAGCAGTGATCCAGGGCAGCAATCTTTTAGTGTCAGGGATACGTGCGCTTACACCGCAGCTCAGCAATGCCGTTATACATCGGCTTGAACTCCCGCAGGGCCGCTTCGAGCGTCGACTGCGGCTGCCAGAAGGGCGTTACCTCGACATCCGCCGCTCCCTCGTCGAAGGGTGTCTCGTTATTGCTCTGAAGAAGGCGGAGCCCTTCCGTGGATAAAGAGGATTCATCTAAGGCTCCGAGTGCGATCACGAGCCAAATGGCACAGATTGCGTCCCTGCCGTCCGATGCACTTGCCATCATCCCGGTTCGTGATTTGACCCTGTTCCCCGGCCTCGTCCTACCAATCACGGTCGGACGGGAAGGCTCTATTGCAGCCGGCCAGTATGCCGTGCGTGAACAGAGGCAAGTCGGCATTATCATGCAGCGCGACAAGGAGGTCAGCGACCCTGCACCCATTGATTTGCATCGCGTGGGAACAGTGGCCAATGTGGTTCGCTACGTCACTGCCCCCGATGGCACGCATCATCTCGTATGTCAGGGCGACCAGCGCTTTCGGGCCACAGAGTTTATTAGCGGATGGCCATTTCTCGTTGCCCGGATCAATCGAATCCCAGAGCCGGAAACGCAATCGCCGGAAATCGAGGCGCGCTTTCTCAATCTTCGGCGCCAGACGATAGAGGCGCTCGAGCTCTTGCCGCAAGTTCCAGCCGAAATGATTGCCGCGATTCAAAGCGTCGACTCGCCCGGTGCGCTAGCAGATCTTGCGGCTGCATACATGGATCTGAAGCCGGAGGAAAAGCAGGAAATTCTTGAGACCATCGACGTCGCCGAGCGCATGGACAAGGTCTCTCGATTGCTTGCCAATCGCATCGAGGTCTTACGATTGTCTCAAGAGATTGGCCGCCAAACCAAGGCCACGCTTGATGAACGTCAGCGCGAGGTTCTGCTGCGTGAGCAGATGGCGGCTATTCAGCGTCAGCTCGGCGAAGGAGAGCAGGGCAAGGCACAAGAAATTGCTGAGCTCAGCGAGGCGATTACAAAGTCTCAGATGCCGAAGGAGGTTGAAGAGCAAGCCCGCAAGGAGCTGCGGCGCTTGGAGCGTATGCCGGAGGCGGCCACTGAATATGGCATGGTGCACACCTATCTCGACTGGCTGACCGAAATTCCTTGGGCTCTGCCCGAAGAACAGCCAATCGAAATTCTGGAAGCGCGCAAGATCCTCGACGAAGATCACTACGGGCTCGACAAGATCAAGCGACGGATCATTGAGTACCTTGCCGTCCGCAAACTCGCACCGCACGGTAAAGCGCCGATCCTTTGCTTTGTCGGCCCTCCCGGCGTTGGCAAGACGTCGCTGGGGCAATCGATTGCGCGCGCCATGAATCGCAAGTTTGTCCGCGTTAGCCTCGGCGGCGTCCATGACGAAGCCGAAATTCGTGGCCACCGCCGGACTTATGTCGGAGCGCTACCAGGCAACATCATTCAAGCAATCCGCAAAGCGGGAGCCCGCAACTGTGTGATGATGCTTGATGAGGTCGATAAGCTTGGCGTGGGCACACACGGGGATCCTCGCGCCGCCCTGTTGGAAGTCCTTGACCCGGAACAGAACAGCACATTCCGAGACAACTATCTTGCGGTTCCATTTGATCTAAGCCGGGTGGTGTTCATCACCACCGCCAATGTGCTCGACACGATCCCGGGCCCGCTCCACGATCGAATGGAGATTATTAATCTGGCCGGCTATACCGCCGACGAGAAGCTCAAGATCGCTCAACGCTACCTCGTTCAGCGACAACTTGAGGCCAATGGGCTGCACCCCGGACAGGTTGAAATCACCGACGAAGCGCTGAGCGAGATTATTGAGCGGTACACACACGAGGCGGGAGTTCGCAATTTAGAGCGCGAAATCGGCAGAGCATTACGTCATGCGGCAGTTCGCATAGCTGAAGGTCACAGTGGCACGGTCTGCATCACGAAAAGTGATCTTCCCGTCGTGCTCGGGCCGCCTCAATTCGAGAGTGAAGTGGCCATGCGAACCAGCGTATCCGGTGTCGCAACCGGCCTCGCTTGGACTCCAGTCGGTGGCGATATTCTCTTTATCGAGGCAACGCGCATTGTGGGCAGCGGCAAGCTCATCCTGACGGGCCAACTTGGCGACGTGATGCGGGAGAGCGCCCAAGCCGCGTTGAGCATTGTCAAGAACAGTGCCCATTCGCTTGGTATCGATGAGAAGCTCTTCGAGAAGAGCGATATCCATATTCACGTGCCGGCAGGTGCCATTCCGAAAGATGGACCCAGTGCCGGCGTCGCCATGTTCATCGCGCTTGTATCGCTTTTGACACGACGTCCCGCGCGCAGTGATACGGCAATGACAGGCGAGATTAGCTTGCGGGGACTTGTGCTGCCGGTCGGCGGGATCAAAGAGAAGGTGGCCGCCGCTGCTCGCGCCGGCCTAATGCGCGTCTTGCTCCCCGCCAGGAACAAGAAAGACATTGACGAAATCCCAAAGGAGACTCGCAACTGCATCGAGTTGATCTGGCTCGAGCGGGTTGAGGAGGCAGTCTCGGTTGCGCTTGAACCAGCGCCGGAGGACTGCAAGTAGGGTACATGCATTGTTATTGCTAATGCCTGGCATGGGGCAGAGGCAGACACGAGAGCATGCATCAAGGATGTCCGCTTTACCCTCAGGAGCGGACATTCTCCTAGGCGGCTGCCATGTTCGCTAAGTGGCAATAGCGGACATTGGTTGCTCCTTCCTCGGTTGGGCCCACCGGTGCCAGAGGCTGGGCTTCCGTTGTTCCTAGGGGAGCCTGAGGTCTAGGTTGCCATGGGTGACCAAACTAGTGTCGGACCTGCAGCACTCCTAGCGGGCTTCTCACGAGTCTTTGGATATAGTGAAGCCTAGAGCCGTGCCGGCAGGCATACCATTCTCCGCTTTGATGCGCGTCAAAGCGGCCACTCTCGGCGCGCTGTAAGCAAGGCCGAGCCTAGCGCAACAGGAGGGCCCAAGTTATGGCGCTCGGGCAAGGCTAAAGGATCGGAAAAGCCTAATTTCCGTCATTAGGGCGGAGCTGGACTGTCTTGCTCTACCTCACCCCGTGGTGGCACCTGTTTTTTCTTAAGCCCTACAGCAGATGGATGTCGGCTCGCAGGATGCGCAGATCAAATGGTCGCCCCTTTAAATCGAGTTGCTGAGGTTCGGTGAGTACGCAATCGGCAACTTGGCAACAAGCAAGTCAGAAGGGCGGGGCTAAACGGTACCCATAATAAGAAGAGACCCGATGCAGCGATAAACGGAGTGAAGAATGCCGAAGTCAGATGTGAAGCTCAAAGAAGATGTTTTGGGCGAGTTGGATTGGGAGCCTGCAGTGACCGAGGCTGAGATTGGCGTAACCGTCAAGGATGGTGCCGTAACTCTAACTGGGAGCGTGCCATCATATCTCGAAAAGGTGGCGGCAAAGAGAGCCGCAAGGCGTGTCAGTGGAGTTCGGGCGATTGCCGATGAGATTGAAGTACGCCTCATTACCGAAACGGGAAGCACAGACGAGGAAATCGCGCGGCGTATTGCTCATGTCTTGGAGTGGAATACGCAAATTCCAACTGACGAAGTAAAGGCTGAGGTCCGGAAAGGTATGGTGACCCTGAGCGGAGATGTAGATTGGAATTTTCAACGTACTTACACTCACAGGCAAGTCGAAGGAATTCAGGGCGTCGTCTCAGTGACCAACAACATCCGCGTCCGACAACGGCCAGCGGCGCAGGACGTCAAGAAAAAAATAGAGCATGCGCTCCACCGCCATGCTGACATAGAGGCTTCGAAGGTCAGCTTGTCTGTCAAGGATGGGATCGTCACATTGAGCGGAGAGGTCGATAGCTTTGCTGAAAAGGATGAGATAGTAGATGCCGCTTGGTCCGCGCTGGGAGTACAAAGCGTTGTCGATAATCTCAGTATAGCCGAGTAGCCTTGACTTCGCGTCGGGAGCTAAACCCCAAAAAAATATCGCTCACATCTGTCTCAGAGCCCCCCATCACCGTCGACCCGCAGCATGATCGCGGCATAAGATAGCGCAGGGCGCATCTGGCGATACTTTGCGAGCCAACCTGCACATCTCCGAGAATGTCTGCTTCTGGCACCTAACGGACATTCGATATTGGGCCGAGCGCCGTTCATCATGTCGACGAGAGGCACTCTGTTGGCTGGGGGCAGTTGCTCCTCGCACCGGGTGCCAAAACTGTGTCTTCCGCATTCTGCCGCCTTGATGAGCGTCAAGGCAGCGAATGCGCAATCTAGTACTTTTTTCAGAGGTCCCAAGAGCCGCGCAGCAAGGAGTGCAAGGCGATATCATGAAAAAACTGCTCATGGCGACCGACCTTTCCGCTAGGTCCGACCGCGCGTTGGAACGCGCTATGGCGCTTGCCCGTCAGCTAGGCGCATCTCTTGAGGTGATTCATATTGTCAGTAGAACAGTACCCGCGAACATCGTTGAGGAATACGAAGCAAGCGCCCGCACAATCATCGAGCAGCTCCTTGAATCGCTGCTACCGAGCGCCGTTGTGAAACCTCAGATCTCAATCATCCGCGGTTACGACGACGAAGAGATCCTGTTCCACGCGCAGGAGACCAGCGCTGAACTCATCGTACTGGGCATCACCCGGCACTCCTCACATGAGCTCTTTTGCGGAACAACAGCGGAGCGCGTTATTCGTACTGGTAATTTGCCTGTATTGCTTGTTAAGGACCCCGTCGCGCATGACTATGAGCGGGTACTTGTTCCCACCGATAATTCGCCGGCGGCGCAGCGCGCGCTTGAATGCGCCGCCGCGATTGCACCGGACGCCGAGTTTCATTTGCTCCACATCGTCGACGTACCATTCACAGGATTTTTGGGGCCAGAGTCCCAAGCG
>JAUVPN010000103.1 GCA_030598645.1 Hyphomicrobium sp.
ATCAATCTGGCGCCATTTGGCGTGCGGCAGTTCAATATGTTCGCGCAATATGAATTCCCGTTCCGGGTGCGGGCACGACAGAAGGCGCCATTCCTCACGGCTTACAAGCAGTTCAGCCTGCGGGACTTCTGAGATGCAACCAATGTGGTCGAAATGGAGGTGGGATACGACGACTTTTCGGACATCGGAGGCATTGTACCCCAGGGCGTCCAGCTTCTTGGTCAGGCCATCGTTTGGCCCGATGTGAAATCGAAATAGCCTGCGCAAAAAGAATCGACCTAAGGCGCTGGAAACGTATTTTGGATCTGTTCCTATTGCCGGATCCATACCCGCGTCGAACAGCACAAGTCCGTCGTGATGCTCAAGGACGTAGACGGTGATCGGAACCTCAACCCAGCTAACTGACGTAAGAACCCACCACAACTGAGGCATTCTGCTTCCGTAGCGGTGCTCTTTGTGCTGCGCGCCCGAACCGGTTGAAATTACATGAACGGACCTGATATGAGGCTCGGATTCCATCATTGCCTGGACGCTGTTACGCTTAATCTCAAGTCCGACGTAGGGAATCGCTTTCGCTTTATCAATCGCGTCCGCAACCAATGCAACGAAAACAGGTCTCCCAGCTGGTCGCAGGCCTGTAGCGCCAGCATCTAGCGACGAATGTCACAAAGCAATGGCCACCGGCTCTCAGAAGGTCCGCTTTCGGGGGCAAAGCGGATACTTGAGAATATCGAAACAGGACAGGCCCGACGTGAGTATGGGCGCGAAAAACGGCTATCACCTGTCTTACGGCCAGTGGCCGCTGGCTCGCTTCGCATTATTGCGTTGTTTTGTTGGGCTGCCCGGCCTTAAAGGCCTCAACCAAAGCCTCAGATTCCGGGCGCAGATTGACGATGCCGCCATAGGGCACATCGCGGCCCGGCTCGCCGTCCGGATACTGTCGCTTCATGCCCATGTGCCGCTTCACCATCTGCACGAACTTTGCCCCGAAACCCACGCCGTACTGGATCGCGTCCTGCGGCCTGTCCTCGCGTGGGTTCTTGTAGAGATCAAAGATTGGCGCTGCGATCGGATTCGCGCCCGGAGGCGGCAGGTGCATCTTATACTGCTGCTTTACGACGGACTTTAGGGACGGGCCCTCATAGATAAAGACGTAGTCGCGACGGCCGTGCTTTTCGCCGAGCAGCATCATCGGCGTCTGGTCGACTCCGTCGATAAGGCGGTCTCGCGGAATAAATTTGTCGGCGTCAGCGATGCGCGCGAATGTGGTGAAAAGATCGGAGACGTGGATGATGTCTTGCACACGCGACCCAGACTCAAGCACGCCTGGCCAGCGAATATAGGCGTTGACTCGCACACCGCCTTCCAGATGCTGGTTCTTGCCGCCGCGATAGATCCGGTCCGACTGGCCGCTGCGGTCGACGTATTGCATGAACGGACCATTGTCGCCCATCACCATCACGATGGTATTGTCTGCTATGCCGAGCTGGTCGATCTCATTCAGGATCTCACCGATCCAGCCATCGACTTTCACAAGAGATTCCGCGATTGGGCCGCCATTCAGTGTCTTGGCTTGCTCGATATCGCTGCGGGTGAAGCTGAGCGGGAATTGCGGCCAGTATTGCAGGAAGAAGGGCTTCTCGCCCTTTGCGAGGCGTTTGAGCTGTTTCAAGACGCCATTCTTGTAGCGTTCCTCCATCCGATTGTAGTGGTCCTGGGTCCAGATTTCTCCGGCCTCGAAGTTCACCTCACGTGCAGGCTCGCCTTTCTTGCCGACAATGCCGAAGACCATCGCGGACGGGTTGGTGCGAAATGTCTTGTCGAGTTCAAACGTGTCCGCTCGCAGGTTCCGCAAGCTGCCAGTTGAGAGTCCCTCCAACTCGGCCGTCGCGTTCATGATCGCCATCTGGCCTTGCTGATGGACAGGTTGCTCGGCGTAGTCGAAACCCTGGTTGTGGGCAAAGGACTCCTCTATGTCGCCGAGATGCCACTTGCCCATATGGACGGTCTCATAACCGGCCCCGCTCAGAACCTCGGCGAGCGTGACCTCCCTGGCTGCGAGCCCTTCGCCCTCGACAATAGACTTGGCTTCGTTAAAGCCCGACCGAGCTGCGTATCGTCCGGTCATCATAGCGACGCGAGTCGGTGTGCAGGAGGGCTCGGTATACATGCGCATAAAGGAAAGCCCTTCATCGGCCAGCTTCGAAATCCGCGGCGTGCTGTAGCCGCGGATGACATCGAGATTAGGCATCCCAATTTCGCCAAAGCCGAGATCGTCGAGCAAGATGTAGACAATGTTGGGCGGCTTGCCGCCGTTCTTTTCACGAATTTCGGCGAGTTTGGCGTCGATCTCGACGTCTTCCTTGGCCCACCGTTTGCCGTGCTGGGCCTCGATAATGTAGTGCTCGGCATCGTGGATTATGGGTTCTTCCGCAACCGCCGAAGCGGTGGTTCCAAGCACCAGCGTGAACGCCACGCCAAAGATTGACGCTAAGTACAAAGATGTTCGAGATCGACCGGCTAACATTTCTTCCTCGCTCATCAATGATTGGAATTACATGACTTCTCTGTTGCCCGTGACTAACTATCACGGCATGAACGCGCGCAATATTAAGCTTTAGTCAGCTGAGTACTCCGCTTGTACCATCGATACCAAAGTCGGCTTTGTTGGTTGGATTGGTGAACGCCCAAATAGAATATTGACCTGCCTTCTGGCGGAACCGACGTCACGCAAGGGCGACTTCCGGGAGAAAATATTGAAGCAAATTCTGAGAATGGCGACGGCCGCCCTTTCCATCGCGGCGATGCTTTGCCCTGCCTCGGCCCATGCGGATGAGCGCATTATCGGTCTTAAAGGTCAGCCCAACTTCCGTGATATTGGTGGATATGAGACGAGTGATGGCCGCAAGATCAAGTCAGGCCTTGTGTATCGTTCCGGTGAGCTGCCGACACTGACGGACGAAGACGTCGAAACGCTGCGTGAACTGGGAATCAAGACGGTCGTCAATTTTCTCACATGGGGGGAAATTGCGTGGCGCGGGAAAGACCGCCTTCCCGACGGCGTCCGCGAGATCAATATTCCGATAACTGGAGAAGTCGCGGGCATCCCGGACGCCGCCAACAAGCTCGTCGAAGCCCGCAAATCCGGCGATTTCCGGAAGTTTCCGCCCGCATTCAATCCGCAGGTCCATGAGGAACTGGTGAGCGGTATCGCCGACCAGCAATACAGCGAATTGTTCGAGATCCTTGCCGACAAATCCAACTACCCGCTCGTCTATCATTGTTCTCACGGCATTCACCGGACCGGAACAGCGACAGCACTCTTGCTGAGTGCGCTTGGCGTCCCGTGGGAAACGGTGCGCGAGGATTACCTCTTATCGAACGTTGCACGGCAATTGGAAATCAGCCACCGCATCGATCAACTTGAAGGGCAAGCGACCAAGATTCCGATGTCCGATGACGAACGCAAGGCCAACTCCGAAGCCATTCGCGCCTTTTATGTATTGCGGCCGGAATACATTGATGAATCTCTCAAGACGGCGGTACAAAAATACGGGTCACTGGATCGGTACCTCAAAGAGTGGGTTGGTCTGAAAGATCAGCAGATCAGCAACATCCGTGATTTGTTAACGACCTCACAAAGCAACCAGAAGAACTAGGGGGCGCAGCCCCATGCGGATTCGGGCGACCTGCGACGGCGACATCAGCAACATGGCTGCTTCCCTTAACGAGTATGATTTCGAGCCAGGTCGTTGCCAGACGGACAATGTCCGCTTTGCGCCACGAGCAGACACCTCTGGCGCACACTTATTATAGTGTGGTGGTCGCGCACTCCGATGACGTCGATCTGATCCTCTCTAGTGCGCCACATCAGTTCCCGAGTTAGAATTGGGTGGCACCTGAAGTTTTAGGCCTAGAGGGCCGTCAAATCGAGGAGGGAGTGGGACTATGCTGACGCTGTTATTGCTATGCGCGACTGTGTTTGCCTTAGGCATTGCAGGTGGCTGGTTGCACTGGCATTGGCTGTACTTGTTTTCGGTACTTGCCGTGGCCGCGCCATTGGCGGGCCTGATACTCACAAATATGCGCTTGGATTTTGGAGGAAACGTAGTTGCGTTGCTTGCAGTGCTCGTAAGCACGCTAGTCGCATTTTGGTTAGGGCGACAACTGGCGCGGGGGCATGGCCCAGCGGACACCTAGCTGTGGTCGAGGATCGACGCACCTAATTCGCTCGCTTTCGGCGGTGGGGCGAGACTTGCACGGCGTCTTGTAGCGTAATGACAAGAGTTATCTGCCGAAGGTAAGTCCATAAGTTCATTGCATCAGGCAGAGTCGGTTGTCTAAGTCTTGGAGACCCCTACTCTCGACCCACCCTCACAGAGCACTCCTTCCCCCAGCCATAGTAGCTTTCGTAAGACGCTGGTCTGCGCTGACCGGCGTCTTTCTTTTTCGATTTGAGGCCGACGTCATATACCGATCGTGTCAACTGTTGGCAGTTAGCAGGCATTGGTCCAGCGGACATTGCTGGCCCGCACTTATTGTAATCTGGGCAATCCCGCCACTTTGGACAGGCGATCCAAAGATCCGTTGACCGAATGCGCTTCGATGGCTTTGTGCAGTCGGTTGAATTTTCCCTCAGGAATTACCGACCGGTAAAACCTTTCTACTCTGGTGAGCCAGCCCTCTGTGCTGGGATCTTCCTTTATCCAATAGATCCTACCTGTCGGCAGTAGCATGGCGCGCTTGTACAGCCCATAGGCGAAATCCTTAGGATCAATATAGCTTTCTATAACTGCTCCGGTGTATCTAGCGGCGCCTGTAATGTCTTGAGCACTGATGGGGTTCAGTACAACCGCCGGTAAATGCAATTTGGCGGCGGCATAAGCACAGACGCCGCCACCAAGACTGTGACCAGTGCACATATAGGAAAAACCTGGGTATGTTGGGCGATGCCGGCGAAGAACGCTGCGAATGTAACGAAGCCCGACCTGGAATTGCGCAGGTTGTAGCCTCACCAATGCGGCAACATCGTTCTTTATGTCAGTCCAGCTAGTGACTTTTGTACCAGCGATCGCGATGACGATACGCTTCGAGCGTAGATTTATATAGACCGCGGCAGAGAAACCTGACTTGCGTGCCTGCGACACAAGTCCATCGCCTTTTTCATCACTATGTACTGGCGACGCTACGCTCAGGCTATCTGTCTCGACTAACTGCCAGTGGTAGACCGGCTCATTGTTGACCTGACTGCGTATCATCGCGTGCGTTTGGGCTAACAAACTGCTTTTGGGAGAGCTTGGGTGTTCGAAGATGCGGCGGAGACGATCTGATCCAAATACGTAGTTGCCCGGTCGAGTTCTTTCCTCGTAGACACGTGAGGCTAGTTCAAGCAACTGCATATCTTCGATGATCTTGCCCTTCTCTGGTAAAGCTCCTTCAATCGTTGAAGGTTCGGACAAAGTGATCAGGCCGTGATCACGTGTCTGGCGTGCAAGCTCTTGGAATGTAGCCTGCCCGGTAGACTGCGCGTCTCTCGATTGCCCATAGGAAGGCCCGGCCACAGAAGCAGTTGTTGTCAGAGCAAGCGAGAACTTAAGCAGAAAAACAATATGTGTCGGCCACCAAGCACACCGGCTGCCCGCGATGTTCCGAAACATCTGGTTCCCCCTACCCAGATGCCCATGCTGGGGCACTAGGAGAATTGGCCTACTCCCCAGAAGGCCGCTTGGATCGCTGCTTGCAGAAGTGCAGAAAGGTACCAGCGGGGTCGGGCATACTTCTATCTCGAGCCGCCGCCCCTCAATTTACGTAATTGTCGGATAGCAGCCCATGCCTGATTAACTCCGCACGTGTCATGACGCGGTCTTTCGGCAAATTCTCAACTGCCTCCATGCGCCTCGCCACTGGCTGATGAGCAAAACTCAAGAGCACAGCAATGAATGGTGTTGTCGGCCCCATTTCCCGTCCCCCGTCTGTGCACGCAGTTGAATTTCTTCCTATTAGAATCTAAGCGCTAGAAGTAGTGGCACAAACGCACTGTCCCCTACCTTCTTTGGCTACCTAATGTCCGCTTTTGGCACTTAGCGGACATGGACTCTGCCTCTGACAATGTCTGCTTTCGGAGGTAAAGCGGACATCTGAGACGCCTAACCCAAAAATTTGCGTCCTTTCTGTAGCCCGCGCGTCAAACAGGGCAGACCGCAAACGAAAGGACTGAAATCATGAGACTACAGCTAGCTCTGAACGTGCCCGACATAAATGCAGCCGTGAACCATTACTCCAAGCTATTCGGAGTCGAGGCCCATAAGCGCCGTGCCGGATATGCGAACTTTGCCATCGATGAGCCGCCGCTCAAGCTCGTTCTGTTTGAGAGCCCTCAAGCAAAAGCGCATCTCCACCATATCGGCGTCGAGGTCATGGTGGCTGGTGAAGTCGCGGCCGCACAAAATAGGTTAGATGGAGCCGGCATATTGGACGTGGTTCAGCACGAAACTAAATGTTGTCATGCGTCACAGGAGAAGATTTGGTCAAAAGCACATAACGGATTGCGGTGGGAATGGTATCGCATCATCCACGACGCAATACCGGTTGAGCAAGATGCATTAGGCAAGACCTGCTGCACTGGAGGCAAATGAGGCGAAAAGGCCGGCGCGGCCCAAGCCCGATTTGACTGCCATGGAACCGAACGCGATCAGCGCGACCAGTTGGCAAAGCTTTGAAAAGCAGCTGCGCACTTATGTGCGCAGCCGCGTGGACTCACAGTACGTGGATGACGTCGTCGGAAACATACTACTGCGCCTCGTCCAACATTCTGATGCACTCAAAGCAGCCAAGAACCCCGCAGCGTTTGTCCAGCGCGCGGCGATCAACGCGGTCACCGATCATTATCGTCGCCGCGCGACGGAACGACGGACTATGGCGGAAGCTGAAGCTGCGGCAAGCGATACCGGTAAAAGCGAAGTCTCTGGCGAGGACGCTGCATTATCATCGCTTGCCCGCTGCCTAGTCCCATTCATCAATGGGCTGCCGACGCGGTACAGAGAGGCTCTTACACTCACCGAGATAAAGCAGATGGGCCAGAGACAAGCTGCTGAGCGCCTCGGCTTATCAACCTCGGGTCTGAAGTCTCGGGTTCACCGGGGTCGCGAGATGCTCAAACTTGCTTTACCGCGTTGCTGCGCTCTGGAATTGGATCGGCGGGGCGGCGTGATGAGCTTTGAGCAGCGAACGACTGAGTGCAGCAAGGAGTGCTGACCGCGGCCACTGTTGTTGCGCACCGCACAAATTTACTTCGCTCACAACGTCGAGCGCTTTGCAAAAGACGAAGAAGGCATTTTGTGCAATACTAATTTTAAAGTGTATTGCGTGAAGCCGTGATGAAATCGCTCGTGTTTGTATTGGCGCTCTCCATTTGCTCGACAGGCGTGTGGGCAGACAGATATAGCGATTGCAGTGAGGGCCAGAACATTGCTCGCCAGATACACGGCTGCACTCAGATTATCGAATTGGAAGAACAGGAGCCCCAGAAAAACAGAGCCAGCGCCTACGTGTACCGAGCCCTCGCCTACTTTTTCGGTCGGGATTTTGACCGCGCCATCGCGGATCTCGACAAGGCCATCGCGCTATATCCGAATGATCCTAAAACCTACAACAATCGGGCCGCCATCTATCACGAGAAGGGAAAGCATGAGAGCGCCGTCGCCGACCTAACCAAGGCGATCGAAATCAACCCGAATGCCGTATACTTTGCAAACCGGGGCCGCCTCTACTCCGAGATGGGCCAGGTTGATCGCGCCACCGCCGACTACGCTGCGGCCATGGCTCTCAAACAAAATGACGCCATCGCGCTTGATCCAAATGATGCTGCGGTCAACCCGAGCCAGGGCGTCGCGTCTAAAGACTAGGCCATCGCGGGTCATTGTAAGGTGCCTGAGGTAGACCGACGGGACACACTCGCGAAAGAAGCCCTTGAGGCGTATCACCTTAGTCCGGATTGGTTTGTTGCGAGGTAGTCTCTCGTCTGTTGTTGCTGGTGTTCAGAGTTCGGTTTTCGATGTCCGCTTTGGGTCAAAAGCAGACATTAGAGCACGCGTCACGGATGTCCGCTTTACCCCCGAAAGCAGACATTCTCGGAGGCGACGTTTATGTCCGCTAAGGGCAATGAACCGACTTCGGACGTTGGCAAATCGGCTCGTCCGCTTGAGTCTCAGCAGCGGGCCGGGATCGCCAGGTCGCCTAACGGGCGCAAAAGGCCACATCCGGGCGCGCGTGCCGGCGGCAAATTTCATTACCTCCTGCAAATCGGCAGCGGCCGCCGCGGCGGCAGTGGATGATCCTTCTTATACTTGGCGATGATCGGCTCAAGCGTCTCTTTCGGCCAAAACTTCGGAGTGCCGATTTGTCTCAGGCAGGAGGCGTTCCAATACAATCCTGCGCGTGACAGCGACCGGCGGGCCTTCACCGCTCG
>JAUVPN010000019.1 GCA_030598645.1 Hyphomicrobium sp.
TCCTCCACGGATCGTTTTCGCCGCGCCATCGTTGTTGGCCCGGCGCATTTTGTGCCCTTCAAGGGCACTGCCGCGCCGTTGCACGGGGCCTTCGCCACACCATTCGGCAACATGCCGGTCGATACTGAGCCCATCCGGTCACTGGCCGACGGGGCTCTCATTGTTATCGATGACGAACCGCATGCGCCTGAGCACGCTCTGGAAGTTGAGCTGCCATTTGTCCAAGCGCTGTTTGGCGCTCTGCCGATCATACCGCTCCTTTTCGGGTTCACGTCTGCTGAGGCGATCGCTGCGGTCATCACCCAGCTTTGGACTGACGATACACTGCTCATTGTGAGCTCCGATCTTTCCCACTACGAAGATTACGAGACCGCAAGCCTGCATGATGTGCAAACCGCTAGAGCCATCGAGACATTTGATGAGGCGGCAATCGGCCCGGCCGATGCCTGCGGGCATCTTGCTGTCCGTGCAGCTTTGATTGCAGCCAAGCAGCGCAGTCTCACAATCGAGCGCCTCGACCTGCGCAACTCCGGTGACACCGCCGGGGATAGGAGAAGCGTCGTCGGGTACGGCGCTTGGGCTTTCCTCGACCAAGCGTGAGGGCTTACGAGATCGCGCAGGAGCCTTGTTCCTTCGTAAAGCCAAACATAGCCGACCACGATAAGTACCTATTTAACGAGAGGGCAAATGACTGCGGTAACAGACATAACATGCGTGACAGTTTTTGGAGGCACCGGCTTTGTCGGCAGCGAGATTGTGGCGCGGCTCACTACGGCTGGAATGGCAACGCGCGTGGCGGTAAGGCATCCCGGCGAGGTCAGCACGCAACAGCTGTCCGGGCAGGCCGAAATCCAGCCTGTCTATGCGGACGTGCGCGATGAGAGCTCCGTAGCGCTCGCCGTCAAGGGATCTGACGCGGTGATCAACTGCGTCAGCCTCTATGTCGAAAACGGCGCGGAAACGTTTGAGGCGGTGCATGAGCTCGGCGCACTCAATGTAGCGCATCAGGCCGCTGTACTCGGCATCGACCGCCTCGTTCATGTCTCCGGCATTGGCGCGGATCTTCGGTCGAAGTCCAGCTACGTGCATTCGCGGGCGAAGGGCGAACTGCTTGTCAGCGATGTTTTTCCGCACGCCACGATCCTTCGCCCGAGAGCGATCTTTGGACCAGGCGATAAGTTCTTCAACACGTTGGCGGCCATAGTCAGGGCCTCGCCCGTGCTGCCGCTCTTCGGTCGAGGCCACACGAAGCTGCAGCCTATTTATGTTGGAGACGTTGCGCAGGCCGCGGTTAAAGCTTTGCAGGATCCTGTGTCGCAGGGGAAAACCTACGAACTTGGTGGCCCGCGGACTTACACGTACCGCGCCCTCATCGAACTTCTGTTGGGTCATATGAAACGGCGGCGGCTTTTGCTGCCGCTACCGTTTGCGATTTGGAAGACCTTGAGCGCGATTGCTATGATCCTTCCCTCCCCACCCATAACGCGCGCGCAAGTGGTGCTGATGGAGCGTGACAACGTGGTGGCCAAATCGGCACTATCGTTTGACGAGCTCGGCATCAAACCCACGGCGCTGGAAGACATTCTTCCACAGTACGTCCTCTGAGGCACTCAGCGCCCGAGCAACACTGAGCCATGATGGAATTTGGTTCTTAGCGGACATCAGCCCAGCCGCGCTCGCTCAAACCCAGTGGCCAGTCGGGCGCCGGAAGTTGGTCTGATTGTGTGCAGACTTCCCGCTTACTCGAACTCGTAACCGGCGACGAGGCGCAGGATCGCGTTCTCGCTGTCGCCTGTTAGGCCGAATGCGCCCCCGATGCCGAGTTGAATGTGGTTCTCCAATTCGGCGCGCAGGTTGACGCCCAGGTATTGTTTCGTCTTGTCGGGATCAAATGTCAGCCCAAGCACAGAGTCACCCAAACCGCCGTAGAGCTCGATACCAAGTGTCAGCTCCTCGACATCCCAACTCTTCGAATGGAACCCTCCACCTTCGTGCCCCTCTCCCCCGCCTTCGGCCTCATAGAGTGTAAGGTTGAGGCCCGTGGCGTAACCGAATTCCCACTTTCCGGTTTCAAGGTTGGTCTCGTTGACCCAATTGAAGGCAACGTTGACGCGTTTTGAGAAATCGTGGCCGAGGATCAATCGGCTCTCAATCTCGTGTTCTGCCTTCTCCTCGCCCTCTTCCTCCCCCTCGTCCTCGTCTGTCCGCCCTGTCACGACCCTGATCATTCTGTGCTCTGGCTTCAAGTACTCGTACTCAACATAGAGCACGGGGTTCGGGAAGTGACCATAGTCGAAGAGCCGCACCCGGTTCTCGAAGCGGAAACCGCCAAACTCATAGTCTTCCCCATTGATCTTCACACCCTCAAAAAGGAGGGCTGTCGTCCAGTAGTCCGTTATGCCGTGTTCGATTTCGAGAAGTTGCGCCGAGTAGCCCTCTTCACCCTTGCCGCCATCTGAAAAGTCGCTGAACAGCTTGATCTCCGTCTCGCCCTTCTCCTCAGTGTACTGATTATAGAGAACGAAGTTCGCGCCGTTGCCGGCCCATGCGGAACCTGGAAGCAGCATTGCCACGCCGAAGCCCGCAATCATCGCGCTAGCGGTGAACCGCTTGTCCCCATACTGTCTCAACATCTGTTCCCCCTTAAGCGGACCCCAACGTAGCAAGGCTGGGGCCCTCCCCCCGGAGAATCCATTTGGAGCCCAACCCGCCGATCGTTCTTTCCAATCTTGATGACAGAAGTCAACATTTATGTTCTGGAACGATTCCAGGATCCCACGGTGGCCAAAGGCTGGAACTTCGCTAACAAATCAGCAATGGAACGAAAAAAGTTAGATTTATCTGGATGTGCTTTGCAACCTCATTGATGCGTTCACGCGCGGCTATGGAGCCGCAGCTAGCCATGAAAAATGCCAGCCGTTGCGCCGTCGCAACAAATCCGGCTCTAGCTCGTGTTGGATTGTGGGGATGAGGGCTGCTTGGCCAACGCGGACGAATGAGATTGAGCGAGAGAATCGGTCAGAGCCGCGCGCGATTGTCAGCATACCTGCCATTCGCGGGCTTCCGCCGCTGAGCGCTCACCCAGCTCTTTCCTTCTCTGCGTATGTAGTTCTCACGCGTCAGTCGAAATAGAAGCAGCTCGACCATCTTACCGTTCGACGATGGAGGCGACATCGTCCGTTTAACCAGCTCCTAACCCGACAGCTTCAAGTAAGCGACCATCTTCGTGTTGTGGGCAACAACGGATGCGCAGACCGACCGAAATCCTTTCGTGATGAGAAAGTGATTATGGATGGCTGTCCGTATCGCTTTCCGTTCGAGCATACCGCCAACTGATCTGAAATCGTCGTCACCAACAACGATGTTGGCGAGCACGTGGTTGCCGCCCTGAGACACGATCAACGTCACAATCCCGATATGCGTTCCAGACGGGTGATGAAAAATGCCCATAATTGTTTTGTCACGATTGTCGAATTGTTTGACGTAGGTCTCCAGCTCGCGCCTCGGCAGTTTTCGACACGGCGCATTGAGAAGATGTGCCGTGGTGGGGTCCATCAACCAGCAGCCCCAGGCAGCAGTGATGTCACCCTTGGTGAGGGGCCTTAAGAGGTAGTGTGCCGTTTCAAATCGCAACTCTGTCATCGGCAGCTACTCTGTGCTGTAGCGAAAAAGTCCCAGGCTACGGCCAACGTTTTCGGCCGACCATCGCCGGTCAATACAGCTTGACGTTCAAGCAAAGCCTAATTGTGTGAATGTGATGATCAAACTTAACTGTGCCGCTAAAAGGCGAATCAGACCAGGTGTGCCTTTTGTCGCCGAAATCGACGTAAAGATACTCGGCTTTGAGTTAGACCCACTCGGTCACTTTGGCCTCAATCCCACCACCGGCTGTCCAGCCCCTGCGCACATTTGACCAGGTATTTTTTTGTGCTAAACGGGTTGAAGGTTTCTTCCCAATCACCCCAAGCAACTCCACCAGTCCCGTAGATAAGCACATCATTGGTTGCCATTACCCCTGCACGGGCCCTAAGCGTTGCCAACCAATCAAGTTCGCTAGAGGCGGTCTTACACCCGAAGAAGGCATCGCCCTCAAAGTCAGAGAAGGAGATATCGCCTTCGAGGCCGACTAAGAACCCGGCAAGCTCCCAATTGTAGCCGAGCTGGCCTCCGGCGAGGATGCCCTCGGTGCTATACGAACCCAAGGGAGCGCAGCCGTTGGAACGGGTGGCGTCAGCATCACCCCAGCCGTGGCCGACGTGGAGACCGGCATACAACCTTTGCCAATCCGAACCTGCAGCGAAATGTGGGAATTATTGAGCTTCCGCATTGCTAGCCGCTAGCAACGCAACGACATATGCCGTGAGCATTAACTGCCGCTTGGATAAACTCTTACCGCAACAAATACCAGACATGACGCATCCCCCGCGAAGAGCCATATACGTGTAGCGCGAAGAGCCGCAGCGATAAGCACGATTGATCCGTGAGCGGATAGCGGTGGTGCCTAGGTTGCTGACAGGAAGCTCACCGATCGCGCGCGTCTTTTGCGATGGTGTGTTGGGTGAACCACGTACACAAAGCGGCGGCATTCCGGCGAAACCAACCGAGGGAAATTTCTTCTCCAAGCCAAAAAGCTCAAAGGTTTTTGGCGCTTGGGCTGAGTGGTTCGCTGCCAATCTCTGGCACCACGCAGACCAGACTCCTGAAGCGTTGGCAGTATGGCGATCGCGGCCGCCTGGGGTCTGCTGGCCGCTGTGATCGCGCTTCTAGTCCTTCGGCCTGCGCAGCGTGAGATGGCTCATGTCACAGGCTAGTATGTCTGCGCGTGCGCCCTGACGACTCAACTTGGGCGGAGCAGAAAGATGAAGACCATGGTCAGCTTCATCAAGACCATGCTTGCTCTAAAGACTGTCTTGTTGCGAGCGTCTGCTGTGGCCTACGCTGCGCTCCAGCCCGCCAAAGCACGGGCTACCAACGGCCGGGCACTAACTTTGGAACCCGTACCGCTGCCTTGGGGGAGGTCAGGTCGAACTGACTCGCTTGTGGTACTGGAAGCCTAAGGAAGGTGGGCCATGCGTATTCTAGTTCAAGCGCTTGTCATATTCATTGTGGTTGCGGTCGCGCTTTGGCTCGTCTCCTTCGCCGTCGAAGGAATGCGCACAAAGCCGTCTGAGCCTGATAAGCTTGCGTGGGCACCTGACCTCAACATTCACCACACCGATCTTGACGGTGTCAAAGTTCGCTACATCAAGGCCGGCGCCGGTCCGAACCTTGTCCTGTTCCATACATTGCGCACGCAGCTCGACATCTATGAAAAGATGATGCCTGAGCTGCAAAAATACTTCACAGTGTATGCCGTCGACTACCCCGGCCACGGCTGGTCTGACATTCCAAATGTCGATTATAATCCAGACCAATTCTACGATTGGGCCGAGAAATTCCTCGATAAGATCGACGTGCAAGATGCGACCCTTGTAGGAACCTCTATTGGCGGCACGATCGTTCTTGAACTCGCCGCGCGCCAGAATCCTCGTGTTGCGAAGGTGATCGCAATCAACCCTTATGATTATCCGCCCAGCTTTACCGCGGGGCTCAAAGGAAGCTCGGTCTTCGCACAGGCTTTGTTCACGGCGACAGATTTCCCGTTCATCGGAGAGACGTTTATGCGTCTGCGCAATCCGTTCGTGGAGCGGAAGCTTTTTGAAGGTGGGGTTGCTGACCCCAACTCTCTTTCCGACGAGCTCTTCACAGAACTCTCAAGCGTTGGTAATCGTCCCGGCCACTACCAAGCCTTCATCAGCTTGCTTCGCGAGCGCGATCACTTTCAGGAGGCGCGTAAGAACTATCCGAACATCAAGGTGCCGGTCCTTTTGATGTTTGGCGATCAGGACTGGGCCACACAAGACGAGCGCGGACGCACGCGCGATCTCATTCCAGGCGTGCGCATGGAGGTCGTTAAAGACGGCGGTCATTTCCTATCGCTTGATCAACCAGAGTCACTGCAGGACCTCATAATCGAATTCGCGCAGGAGCTTTGAGGGCGATGCCGATTACGGACAGCCACATCTATTTTTTCATCTCCTACGTGACTAGCTTCCTCATCATGGCCCTGATAGGGAAATGGTATCTGTACCCGGCGGTCAAAAAGCTTCCACTGAAAGTCGCATTCACGCCTTTGTTCCTTTACGCCTGCCTGCGCGTCAACGGTCTCACGTTCCTTATGCCTGAAGTTGTACGTGAAGATCTCCCTCAGGAGTTTGCTTTGCCTACAGCGTACGGAGACTTGACGGCGGTGGTCTCCTGGCGCTTCTCGCGCTGTGGGCGCTCAGAAACGATTTAGCATTGGCAAGACCATTGTTGTGGCTGTTCAACATCGTCGGCCTGCTGGATCTCATTTACGCGCAGATTGCAACGTTCATTTATGATGTCGATCCAGCATCGCTTGGCGCGTCTTATTACTTGGTGGTGCTCACAGTTCCAGCAATGGTGGTTCTGCATATTATCATGATCATGCTGCTGTTGCGGTCGGAGACGACTGAGACGGCTTCATCCTAGGCGCAACCGAAGAGCAAAAGGCGAGCGGCGCCCGGTAGCCGAATCCTTAGCAAGCAGATTGCTCGGAGTTTGCGCCGACAACACCGAAGCAGTGCAACCAAATTCGCAAAAGACCCAGATTCCTGCTAGGCCCGGCAAGGGATCGAACCATTGACACGGCTAATTAAGGATTCTCCGCCAGGACGCTGATTTCGATTTCAACCGTGTTGTAGTTATACAAGGGCACCACTTCGATGCTATCTTATGCGGGTCACGAAGGAGAGGCGGGGGGGCTTGAGGTGGGGGAGCGATGTTGTCGAAAGATGGATCCATCGAGATTGGCTTCGGTCTAGCGATCGCCTTCTTTGGCTTTATCGCCCCGCTCTTTATGGGGGGCAGCATCTGGCAAAATATGACGTCGATAGGCTCCCTGACGGTCTTTGTCGCCGGCGTCGCCCTCGTAGCCTACGGACGCTATCTGCGCTGGAAATCGCGGCGCGAAAGCGAAGAGCGGATCAGCCGCAAGATCGCTGCGCATTTAGAGCACGCCTCTCAATCGTCCCAGGTAGACAAGACGTAGTGAGACGGGCCCATCGTGACGAGCACATCGGCGACATCGGACCCTTGTCCGGCATACGCATGGCCTGCCCCATGAAGCGATGATGCGGCGTTACTTTTCGGGCTCGAACTTAAGACTTGGCCTTCGTTCGACCGGAGCAAACCCGGCCGCTCCCCACGATGCTACTGATGCTGCAGGGGACCACGGATCATTAACCGCGCCGACATGTACCACAGTCGCTTGTGGCGAAATTGCGACAATCAATTCAAGATTCTGCCCGATTCACGTGATGCTGTTTACTTCCTCCAGAATGGCTTTCAAATGAGAATGTGTGCGTTTAGCTGAGAGGTTGTGGGCATGTATGCGCGTATCTCAGGCGATCTATTGCCTGCTGCGGGTCCGTTAGGTCTCCATACGGATCCTGCGCAGCTCTCACCCGCGCCGGCTACCTCTACCTTCTACATCAACAGAGATCGTGACAAAGGCCGGCGCGAATGCATTGAATGGTATTTGAGGGAAGCGGGCATCGATGTTGAGCGCATCAACGCCATGGAGGGCTTGGATCTTCCTGGGTCGCTGGTCCACTTTTTCTATGACGGTGATACGCAGTCTTCGCGGTTGAGCCTGGCCGAAGTCGGCTGCTACGCGAGCCATCTCATGGCGGCCAGTATCGTCGTCGACCGCGGATTGGAGCACGCGTTGGTCTTGGAGGACGATGCCGAGTTTTCTCCAGATTTAGCACAATCCCTGGAGAATATCCTTGCGAGCCTGCCTGCCGGTTGGGACCTCGTCCATCTCAGCGGCGATCCATCATCGCATGCGACAAAACCGGTGGCACGCTTAGAGCAATCACGGACGCTCGTTAGATATTCCCGTGTTCCAAGAGGTACAGTCGCTTACCTAATCAGTCGAACTGGCGCTAAGAAGTTTCTAACCCCCTCGCAGAGGGTCTGGCCCGTTGACACAGATCTAAGGCAACCCTGGCGGTTCGGGTTGCAGATCTATGGCGTCGTGCCCGCGGTCGTTGATCATAGCGGAAGGTTCGCCTCATCAATTGCTAAGGGTGCTAAGGATGAACGTTCCCGGTTGCGCCGAGGCCTGCCGTTACCATCGCGACATTGTTGGACTGGAAACCCGCTTCACACGCCGCTAGGGCTCTATTTCAACCTCGGAACCCTTGGCCCGCTTTGGTGGGCAAGATGCTGGCTGCAGAACGCGCATCGGCGAATTATGCGCCAGCTGGGGCTGTATGCGCGGTGGCGCAAACCCTTTAACGCAGCTGCGTCCGCGAAGATCGCCCGTGCGGGCGCGGATGTCGGTCAAACCCAGCAATAGTTATTGGACAAGCTGATGCTTCTTCTTGTCGAAGAAAGAAGTTCTGGCTCGTCTTTTCTGCAGCATTAAAAGGACCTGCTGAGGTTACCAAACGAACCTCACAACGTAGAGAAGACAGCCCGAGTCCCGGCCGAGAATGGTTTCAGAAATGTTTGGCACGGCAAAAGAAGACGGCCACGTCATGGTTCCAAACCCTGATCTAGAGTCGAGATCTTTCCGAAGTATCCATGAGAGACCAACATTCGGTACGCAGCACAATAAGGGCACTTTCGAAGCCGTTTTCGGCCCATCTGCAAGTTTTTGCTTTTGCGGCTTCCACATCAAGTTCGGACAACACGGATGGGTCTCAGACTTTCCCGTATTGCTGGCACGAAACCCCAGTTACGAAGTCCATGTTAGCGAATTCGGTGAGCTGTGGCGCTGGGACCAGCACGGCGAACTCAGCACAGTCCTCATCCCCCCCAAGCGCTTCGATTTCGTTGTGTTTCGAACTCGGGGGGCAGTTTGGGCCAACGCGGGCCACCCTGCCATTAGCAAATGCCAACAGTGGTTCTTGTACCCCATGTGCGCCAATCTAAATCGTGTGCGCTGTGTCGGGCGCACGCGCATTCTTCAAGACCGTCACTTTGTCAAGCCTCTCGGTCTCAATGATCGGGATGTCTTTTATAGGGACGATGGAACCCGTGGAGATTCGCTCTTGATTGTGGGCGGTCTCAAGCCCAGAAAGGGCCAGGTAGCAATGACCCGAACGTTATCGGATGAAGTGCTGGCACGCCACGAACTCATATTTTGTGGACAGACCAAAGAGCCCAACGAACTCCAACTCCTGAAGCGCGTTCTGAATGAGAGAGGCGCCCGCTATCGGATCCTTGGATGGCTTTCCAAGCCGCAGCTCGCCGAGCAATTTCGTCGCGCCTACGCTGTGCTCTGCCCATCGTTGGAAGATTGGAATCCGCGTATCGTAACAGAAGCGCTGAGCTGCGGTGCGCCGGTTGTAATTTCAGAACGCGTGCCCATCGCCGATGCTTTAAGACCTTTCATCGTCCAAAGACGCGTAAATGCATTTAGCGACGCGATCTTGAGTGGGCTCGCACAGGCGCGGCCGCGACCACCTGCTGGCCTTTTCTCTCTAGAACAATGTATGGCCAACGTGTTTTGCGATTCAAAGGAGCCACGATTAATGCGCGAGCGCATTCACGATAGTCTCGCATGGCTGCGTCCGAGAAACGGAAGAAGTCAAAGAAAATTGTTCGGGCTTCAGCTGTTGTGATGGATAGGTTCACTGCTGCGTGACAGCGGGATAAGGGAGTTATTGATTTGATACGGTTCGATACACATCGGAATGCCGCGTCAAATGGAATTCTGCGGTGGATGTACAGGCATCCGCATATAGTGCCCGGTGTCGTTCGCGGATGGCTTCCAACTCAGATAAAAGAGTACGATGTCTGCCATAATAGCCTCAAATGGCGACTCCATCCATCGGATAACTCCGTTGATCGTCAAATCTGGCTTTATGGTCAAACCAAGGAGGAAGCCGAAATCCAATGGTTGACGTCTCATTTCGCCGCGCGTCAAATCTGCTTTTTCGATATTGGAGCAAATAGTGGCCTTTACACTATGCGCGTAGGACATGCCATCTCGCCGAAGTCCCGGATCTTTTCCGTCGAACCGAATCCAATCTTGTGCGAGCGACTCAGGACCAATCTCGCCCTCAATGACATTGGCAATGTTCACTTGCTACAATGTGCCATCGCGGCAGAGCGTGGCGAATTACGATTACGATTTACTAAGACTCGAAAGTTGCAGAATCTTGGTAGGGCATCGCTTCACCCAGAAAGGGGAAACATTGAATCCAATTTTAAAGTCGATGTTGTGCCGCTTGCAGAGTTAGCAAAGGACCATGATATCGAGCCAATACACTTGCTCAAGATAGATGTAGAAGGTTTCGAAGACCAGGTTCTGTCTCCCTACCTCAACACTTTGCGCGACGAATTGCTACCAGAAGTTATTTCGCTGGAACACAAACATCAAAGCATCTGGCGAACCGACTTGCTGAATGAGGTAATCGGGCGCGGATACGTCATTGCCTTCGAGAACAATAATAACCTGATTCTTGAGCTCGCAGATCGACGTAGGTTCAGATAGAACCTACCGGCTTTGGTAGCCCGCCCCATTATTGCCGCTCCGCCCCAAAAAGGCCACTAGCGAGCGCATTGCATGTCTTGAGCGCGTCCATCTGCTGAGCAATTGCATCCCTAGTAAATGTTCCTCGGCACGCAAATGATCGAGCCAAAACTGGTACATCTCAGCACTTTCATGATAAGGCCGGTTTCGAGAGAATTTCTTTCCATCTAGTAGGATCGGGTGCCAGCCAGCCTTGTAATGGAGAATTTTTGCGGGACTCGATAATGGAACCGAATTGGTTTGGTTGAGCAAATCGCATTCAGCGCCGAAAAACCGAATTGTGCCGCAACTTAAATCCACCTCATTTAAGCCATCACGCGTCTGACCGCCGTCGGGTACGCCCATGAGGCGCAGTAGCGTAAATTGGCTGATGCCACCGCCGACTTTAACACCATGCGCAAGCAGATCCGGATCTGAAAAGACCTTGAACGTTTCGTCCCTCCAAAGCTGCATGAAGGCTTTGGAGGAATCCGATACCCGCAAAGCTAAAACGCCAGTATTGATAGGGATACGCTCTTCCTTGCGAGTGAACATAACATCGAAGTCCGAAGGAAGATCGCCGGAAATGTCGGCCCGCACAAAGACGTCTGCATCGATGAAGACGACGACCCGTCCGTTTGGCGCCGAAGTCATCCAATATAACCAATAGTCCAGCTTCCCGGCCACGCGCTTCTCATACTGGGATAATGAGGTAACATATTGAATTAAATGAATAAATGTGGCATTTGGATTTGCTGCCTTGAGGCAAGCGATCACCGATTCAGGCAAATCATTGATTACGGTAACGGAATGGCTTCCGGCAAAAAGCCTAACGCTGCGCAAGCAAACCGCCAGAAACGGTGCATAACGCTCTCCATAGCAAGTTATGACAAAATGCATCAGTCGCCCAAAATCGTTTTCTAGCGTACAAATGCTAGCATGCCCAAAAGGAGCGGACCATAATCATATGCTATGATTAGTATGTTCCTGTCCGGCTCAGGTGCAGTGAGCATGTCGAAGCATGGCGACTGAACGCTGGCCTGCCCCACGAAGCGATACCAGTCTCTAAGTTAGAGTCCGGCGCTCATTTGCCAGCGTCTGGACTGGCTGGAGCGGAGCGTAAGCTAGGACGGGGGCTGGCATCCTTTATTAAGTTAGCGAGGTGGCTGGTGTAGCGGCCAATTGCCTAAATACTCATTGTATTGAGGTCGTTTGATCCGAAACTATAAGACTCTGCCGGCCGGAACCAATTGATCTTTTGTCAATGGGCACGAATTCGATCAGCCTGGATAGCCGATTAGCAATCTGATCAAACCGCGCGCTGGGTCCGCTGGAACTGGTCATGGTCGTGCCGACGCAATAACTGATTATAGACCTCCAGCTCGCGGCGCGAGACGGCTTCCGAAGAGTATACTCTCTGGGCAAAGGACCGGGCATTTGACGCCAACATTCTCCTTTGGTTCGGTGACAGACCCCGCGCTCGATGAATTGTCGACCTGAGCGATGCAATAGACGTTTGACCAACCACGGCGGTTTTACCATCTTCGACAACCGACTTGATGCCTGGGCTGTCGACTGCGATGACAGGCATCCCGAAAAACATTGCCTCTATTAGCGCTTTCGGATGACCCTCCAGGTGAGAGGCAATGATAAACGCGTCGCATTCGACCATGGAGCGCGCCAATTTTTCGTGGGAGACTTGACCTAAAAAGACGGTCCTCACGTGCATTTTTCGCGCTTGCTGCTCTAATGCCTGTCGTTGAGGTCCTTCTCCAGCCAGTATCAGCTCGACATCAAGTCCGGAGCACGCAGCAAGCAAACTTTCCAAGTTCTTTTGCTTAGCTAGTCGTCCCCAAAAGCCAAGTCGAAATGTGTCATTGTCGTTCACTTGACGAAAATGATCAAACGATGGCTTCCAAACCTCATCAACGACATAGTTTGGAACAACAACATGCTTCTGGCTATCGGTTCCCAATCGCTTGACGCAGTCGGCCTTGATGTTTTCAGTCGTGTATTGGCATAAATCGGCCTTGCTGAGCCAATTGCGCTCGTAGGAAACTGCTCGCCGATATCCTCTCGACCCTACACCCTTGGCCTGCGCCTTGAATTCGACGAGGCTGTAGCCCTGCCGGACGACAACGGGCACGCCCAAAAGTCTGGCGGCGATGACGGCCTGTTTAGCGCCCATAAGCTGGTTCGTCTTGATGAGATCGACATCCTTTAGCCGTTGGAAATGCAAGTACGGCAAGAGGGCCGCATAAAGCTTTTTTGGGAGCCGGTACTCGTTGGTGAGTACTGTCAGCATGGGGAAATCTATTGCAATTTTGAGGTCTTCATCGCTTCCGTAGGATACCAAAATTGTTCGGACTCCATTTCTCGCATGTTCTTCGTATAAGGCGAGTTCTCGGCGTAGCCAGCCTCCCTTTTTCCAGTTTTCCAGAGAGATTCCGAGAGTCAGGAACAGGGCAAGGGATTTCATGCAGGGCGCTCGCGTTATTGGGGAAGCTGTTTCTATGCCGAGCGGCTAGGCGGGGAACAGTCTAGGTCCGTGTGCCAGTCGTTTCCGGTCGTGTGCAAGCGCCACTCGATCCCAAACGATGCTTGGCTGTTATCACCGAGAAAGCGTCGCGGAGACGAGTCGGTAGCTTTTCCTGGACAAAGGATTACGTAGAAGCTGCAAGACAGAATACCGTATCGCACTTGAACTATGTTGATGACCCGCCAGCGACGGGTAGCCTCGGGAAATTGCCCTAAAACTTGCAAGTTGCGCCGCTGGATATCGCTCGCCAATCAATCGTGCGTATTGCTGAACCGTCGCGCTCGGCATACGCGTCGATTTGTATTCTTCAAGCAGCTCGTTGTCGTCCAATCCGAAGTGCCCAGCGATCGCTGAAAGATCGGAGATTAGAGCATCGGCAACTTTGCGCTCTGGGTGCCTTCGCGATACTGCTGCCTCGTGTAGTCGATAGAGCAACAATCGGTCCGGGATGCAATGTATCTCTCCGAGTTGGCTCAGTCGCCACCATAAGTCACGATCTTGCGCCGATCGAAAATAGGGGCGGTAGCCGCCGACGGTCTTGAGTGCTGCCGAACGAATCATTGCCGTGGGGTGGGGGATCGTCGGCGGCGACGGGGGAAAATGGCGAAAGCCCCTGCACCGGTCTTTCAATTGCACGCCTGAGGTAAGACGCCGTCGCTTGGGAGATGGTGGAATGCCGTTGTCGTCAATTTCGGTCACGCCGCAGCCGACCGCAACGCACGCTTCGTTTTGCGCGAGGTGAGCAACCTGCTTCTCAAAGCGCAGCGGCTCGCAGACGTCATCGGCATCCATACGGGCAATCAGCTCTCCTTGCGCTGCGGCCAACCCGGTGTTGAGCGCAGCCGTAACGCCACGGTTCGGAGTCCGAATAATCGAGATGCGTTGGTCTTGCGCTGCTTGGTTTGCTAGCAATTTTGGCGAAAAATCAGTGCTGCCATCGTCAACGATGACGATTTCGAACCTATCGTAGGTTTGCTCGAGGACAGATCTGAGCGCTATCGAGACGGTGCATTCCGCATTGAAAACCGGCAGCACGACAGATATCAGCCAATTCTGCATTGTATTATTTTGCACTCCGACCGCAGTGATTTGGTTGCGCGCGTCGCGGCGATCGAGCATCTCCATTAGAAAGATCCCTCTCGCTCCTTGCCCGCCGTGGAAGCGCTCGTGTCGGAGTCGATCAACTGCCCTCGCCGCTCAGAATGTGCGCGCCGAACGCATCTCACGCACGATGTCGGCAATTGTTGCGCCATCCGACTCGATCGCCCCGCGTAAGGGATAGCAGCCGAGCGTGCGAAGCGAACACGGCGCATTTGTGGCGCCTCCTCCGGTTCAAGCTTAAAGGGCTCATCATCCACCATGATCAAGCTGCCCGCACGACTCACCACGGACCGCTCCCGTGCTAGGCTGATCCTGTAGCAAGACAGCCACATTCCTGATTCCTGAGTGCGGTTGAGCCGCCAACGGGTCGGGATCGAAAGGTATTCTAGCGAGGAGTGGCGATGTCCGCTTTTGGCACTTAGCGGACATCTAAGCCGCCTCGGAAAATGTCCGCTTTCGGGGGTAAAGCGGACATCCCTGGCACGTGTTCACATGTCTGCTTCTGACCCAAAGCGGACATTATCGGCA